>NZ_JBRREF010000033.1:0-48540 GCF_056760135.1 Stenotrophomonas sp. STEN023
CGGCAAGGGGCTCTACCGGTAATGCCCCTGCCGAGCATGGCTCGGCACCACCGATGCAGCCGTGCGGCAATCGCTTCACGCTTGTAGCGCTAGAATTACTCGCTTGAAATCGTTTACATGAAGGACTGCCGGTGGCCCCCGACCGCATTGAATCCCTGATCTCCCGCATGACCGTCGACGAGAAGGTCGGCCAGCTCAGCGTGTTTGCCGACATGGTTCGGCCGTTCGCTCCGGACGTGAACCCGGAGGCCAATGTGCGCAATGCCGAGCAGGTGCTGGAACAGGTGCGTGCCGGCCGGGTCGGCTCGCTGTTCAATGGCGTCGGTGCCGAGCTGGGCCGGCGCATCCAGCAGGTGGCGCTGGAAGAAAGTCGCCTGGGTATTCCGGTGATCCTTGCCTCCGACGTGATCCATGGCATGCGCACCGTGTTTCCCATTCCGCTGGGCGAGGCCGCCAGCTTCGAGCCGGACCTGGCCCGTCGCACCGCCCGCGCCACCGCCATCGAAGCGACCGCCGCAGGTATCCACTGGACCTATGCACCGGCGGTGGATATCGCCCGCGACCAGCGCTGGGGCCGCGGTGCCGAAGGGGCAGGCGAGGACGTGGTGCTGGGCTGCGAATTCGCCGCCGCGCGCGTGCGTGGCTTCCAGGGCGATGACCTGACCGCCGAAGATTCGCTGCTGGCCACGCCCAAGCACTTCGCCGCCTACGGTGCGGTTGCCGCCGGCATGGAGTACGCGCAGGTGGATATCTCGCCGCAGACTCTGCGCGATGTGCACCTGCCGCCGTTCAAGGCAGCCCTGGATGCCGGCGCGCTGTCGCTGATGAGTGCCTTCAACGACATCAATGGCGTGCCGGCCAGCGCCAACCGTGCGCTGCTGACCGACCTGCTGCGCAATGAATGGAAGTTCCAAGGCGTGGTGGTTTCTGACTACACCGCCGACATGGAGCTGATCGCCCATGGCTATGCGGCCGATGAAGTGGATGCAACTCGCAAGGCGTTCCTGGCCGGCCTCGACCTGAGCATGCAGAGCGGCTTCTACGACCAGCATCTTGCCGGGCTGGTGCATGCCGGCGACGTGCCGATGGCCGTGCTCGACGAATCGGTACGCCGCATCCTGCGTTTGAAGGATGCGATCGGTCTGTTCGATAACCCCTACCGTTCGTTGGATCCTGCGCGCGAGGCTGACCAATCGCATATCGCAGAACACGATGCACTGGCACGCGATACCGCGCGTCGTTCGGTGGTACTGCTGAAGAACGAAGGCGATCTGCTGCCGTTGAAGAAACAGGGCCAGAAGATCGCCTTGATCGGCCCCTTCGTACAGGACCGCGACAACATCGAAGGTTGCTGGACTTTGTTCGGTGACAAGTCGCGTTACGTCACGCTGGAAAGCGGCGTACGTGCTGCTCTTGGCAATGCAGCGGCATTGGAAGTCGTGGTGGGCTGCGGTTTGGAAGAGTCGCTGGAAGGTGGCATCGAAGCCGCAGTCGCTGCCGCGCAACGTGCCGATGTGGTGGTGCTTGCTGTCGGTGAGCCGCAGCGCTACAGCGGTGAGGCGCAATCGCGGGTGGAGATCACCTTGCCGCCAGTACAGCAGGCATTGGCCGAAGCCGTCGCCGCCACCGGCACGCCGCTGGTGGTGTTGCTGCGCAATGGTCGCGCGCTGGCGCTGCAGGGCGCGGTGCGTGATGCCCAGGCCATTGCAGTGACGTGGTACCTGGGTACGCAGAATGGCCATGCCATGGCGGATATTCTGTTTGGTGATTACAGCCCGTCGGCACGTCTGCCGGTGAGTTTTCCGCACGCTTCTGGCCAGCAGCCGTACTTCTACAACCATCCGCGCAGCGGCCGCCCGGAGCTGCCGAGCATGTCGGAGTTCAAGTCGCGTTGGCGCGAGTTCCCGAATACGGCTTTGTATGCGTTCGGCCATGGCATTGGCTATGCACGCTTTGAGTATGAAACGCCACGTCTGAGCACGTCGCAGTTGGATTGGGACGGCGCGCTTGTGATCCGTACCACTGTGCGTAACACCAGTACGGTTGCGGGTGAGGAAGTGGTGCAGCTGTATGTGCACGATCGCGTCGCCAGCCGGGTGCGCCCGGTGCGCGAGCTGAAGGCCTTCCAGAAAGTGGCAGTTGCGGCGGGCGCATCGGTGGAGGTGGAGTTCCGTCTGGATCGGCAGCAGCTCGCTTTCACCGGGGTGGATGGTGACTACCGAGCAGAGCCTGGTCTGTTCGATGTGTGGGTATGCGCTTCGTCGGTGAGCGGCGAAGCGGTGAGCTTCGAGCTGCTGGGCCCCTGATCCAGGCGCTTTGCTCCCTCCCTTTGCCGCAGGCAAGGGGAGGGTTGGGGAGGGGTATGCTGTGCTTCTTGTAGCGCCGCGCCCAAGGGGGGCAAAGGGGTTTACCGGTAAGGCCCAGCCCCGCCAGGGGGGGGGCGAAACGGGGGGGTTTTTGGGGTTTGGCCGAGGCGGGTGGGGGGGGGGGGGGGGGGGGGTGTGGTGGTGGTCGGCGTCCCCCCCCCCCCCCGGGCGCGTCTGGGGTCAGCCCCCCCCCCCCCGCCGCCGCCCCCCCCCCCCCACTACAGGTGAGGTTTTGCTGGTAAGGCCCTTGCCGAGCATGGCTCGGCACTACGATGTCTGGTTTATTGTCAGCTTCGCGGCTTACGCCGCTCCTACAACACGGGGACGCTTCATGCCTGCTGCATTGCCTGTCTACATGCCTTGGTTGATGACGGCCGGTTTCGGTTGGTTGTATTACCGGCGTATCCGTCGCCACTTCGGCTGGCAGCCGTGGCGGCCGGTTCGCAATGGCATCCGCATCGGCATCCTGACGCTGGTGAGTGCTGCGTTGGTGGCTGCGGCGATATATATCCCGCATGTCGCGCTGGGCATTGCCGCCGGTGCGGTTGCCGGCATTGGCCTGGGCTTGTTCGCACTCAAACACACGTTGATCAGCCCGCGCGATGGGCGGCTGGGCTATACGCCGAATCCCTGGATCGGCGGTGCGCTGGCGGTGCTGTTGATCGGGCGCTTGGCCTGGCGCTGGTATGGCGGTGCTTTCAGTCAGGGCATGGGACCGGGCATGGGCAATGCCAGTCCCTTGACCTTGGGACTGGCGGCGGCCTTGATCAGCTATGGATTGGTGCAGGCGATAGGTCTGGTGGTACGCCTGCGCTGATGTCGGTAGTGGGGGGGCGGGGGGGGCGGGGGGGGGGGGCGGAGAGAGGGCGTGCGCCCGGGGGGCGGGGGCCGAGGAGGGGGGGGGGGGGGGGCGGGCGGGGGGGCGGGGGGGGGCGGGCGCGGCGCGCCGCCCCCCCGCCCCCCCCCCCCCCCCCCCCCCCCCGCCCCCCCCCCCCCCCCCCCCCCCCCCCCCCCCCCCACTACAGGTGGGGCCTTACCGTTACAGGGGCGGAAGCGTCAGCCTGCCTTCGGCGTCAGCTTCAGCAGCTTTGCGTTGGCGCCATCTTCCAGCAGCCACAGTGCGCCGTCCGGGCCTTGCTCCACTTCGCGGATACGTTGGCCCATGTCAAAGCGCTCGGCTTCGCGGGCCTTGTCGCCGTCAAAGGCGACGCGCACCAGCGACTTGGATGACAGCCCACCGATGAAGCCGCTGCCCTGCCATTGCGGGAACTGCTTGCCGTTGTAGATGATGAAGCCGGCCGGCGAGATCACCTGGCGCCAGGTCACCACCGGGGCGATGAATTCCGGGCGGGTGTCGTGATCGGGAATCGGGCGGCCGTCGTAGTGGTCGCCATTGGAGACGATCGGGTAGCCGTAGTTGCCGCCGCGCTGGATCAGGTTCAGCTCGTCGCCGCCCTTCGGACCCATCTCGTGTTCCCACAGTTTGCCGTTGCCGTCGAAGGCGAGCCCGAGCACGCTGCGGTGGCCCAGCGACCACACCTGGTCGGCCGGTGAGCCCTGTGCCACGAACGGGTTGTCGGCCGGCACGCTGCCATCGTCGTTGAGGCGGATGATCTTGCCCAGGTTGGTCGTCATGTCCTGCGCCGGGTCGAACTTCTGCCGTTCGCTGGAGCTGATCCACAACTTGCCATCCGGGCCGAAGGCCAGGCGATGGCCGTAATGGCCACGGCCGGTGACCTTGGGCGTCTGCCGCCAGATCACCTGCGCATCGCTCAAGGTGCCGCTGCCATCGGCATTCAACACCAGCTTGGCGCGAGCGACGGCGGCACCGCGGGTATCGTCTTGGCCGTCTTCGGCATAGCTGTAATAGACCAGGCCATTGCTGGCGAACTGCGGGTGGGCCAGCACGTCACCAAAGCCACCCTGGCCGCCGTAGGCCACGGTTGGGACGCCGCTGATGTTGCCGCGCTTGCCGCTGGCCGGATCGAAATGGACCAGCTTGCCGGCCTTCTCGGTGACCAGCAGGCTGCCGTCGGGCAGGAAGGTCATCGCCCAGGGCTCATCAAAGCGAGCCGTCTCGGTGGCGGTGAACGGCCATTGTGCGGGCTTCACCGCGGCCTCGGCGGCCGGGTCGGGATCAGCGGCGCAGGCGCTGGTGAACAGGGCGGGGGCCAGGGCCAGGCTCATGCTGAGCAGGAGGGTACGGGGCATGGAGGTCTCCGGAAGCGGGATGCGATACCAGTGCAGGGTTGTACACCATGGCGGCCGATGCTGTCCGTTCGGGGGATGGGACTGGCGCACGGAATCGCTTACCGTAGCGGCCGAGCGCCCGTGGAACTGGGCCCCTGCATCCACAAAAAAGGAGTTTTCATGTCGAAACAACAGATCTATCGCCCCTCTGCCGCGTTCATCGCGTCCGCATGGACGGCATTGTTGCTGGGGGCGGTGGCGTATCTGGTCGGCCTGTTCAATGCCGAGATGTTGCTCAACGAAAAGGGCTATTACCTGACCCTGCTGCTGTTCGGTCTGTTCTCGGCGGTTTCGCTGCAGAAGAGCGTGCGCGACCGCCTGGAGGGTATCCCGGTGAGCAGCCTGTATTACAGCCTGTGCTGGTTCGCATTGCTGTGCGCGTTGTTGCTGCTGTTGGTCGGCCTGTGGAATGCGACCCTGCTGCTCAGCGAGAAGGGCTTCTATGGCATGTCGTTCGCGCTGTCGCTGTTCGGCGCAGTCGCCGTGCAGAAGAACACCCGCGACGTGATGGCGGCCGACGCTGCCTACGGCACCCCGCCGCTGCCGCCGCAGGAATGATTGAACGCCACTCCCGCCGCTGGCGGGAGTGGTTGCAGGCAATCAGCTGTCGTTGGTTTGATCCTGCTCCGGATGCTGTGCCGTGTGCCGGGCAACGATGCCGGTGGCGGTAACGCCGCCGGTGGCATTACCGATGGTGCAGAACACATCGGGAATGGTGTCCACTGCCAGCAACACGCCCAACGGTTCCACCGGCAGGCCCAGGCTCTGGGTGATCGGCATGTTGTTGGTCATGAAGTTGGCCTGTCCGGGCAAGCCGGTCGAGCCCATGCTGATTGCCGCTGCCAGCAACACCGCCACCGCATATTGCGAGGCATGCACGTCGATGCCATACAGCCAGGCGATGAAGCTGGCCACGGCGATGTACTGCGCCGGGCTGGTAATGCGGAACAGCGACACCGCCATCGGCAGCACCAGTGAGGTCAGTGCTGCCGGGTAACCAAGGCGATTGCGCGCGCTGTCGATCATTGCCGGCAACGAGGCCAGCGAGGACTGGGTGCTGCCGGCAATCACCTGTACCGGCACCAGTGCCCGGGCAAAGCGGCCGAACGGTTCGCCGGCAGCGAAGCGGGCAACCACGTATAGCAGCAGGGTGATCAGGATGTAGATCACGCACATCAGCACGATGTAATAGCCAAGCACGCCGATGATGCTCATTCCAACTTCGGCGCAGACTACGAATACCAGTGCGAACACGCCCACCGGCGCCGCCCACAGCACCCAGCGCACGATGGTGATCATGGTGTCGGCGATGATGCGGATGATGTCCAGTATGCGATCGCGGCGCTCCGGTTCCTGCCGGCTCAAGGCAAAGCCGAAGAACATGGCGAAGGCCACCAGCGGCAGCATCGCGCTGGAGGCGGCGGCTGCCAGCGCATTGCTGGGAATCAAGGAGCTGATCCACTGCGCGGCGCTAAGCGGCGTGGCGGCGGTCGTTGGCGAACGCAGCGCATCGCGGAACGCCTGTATGTTGTCGGCGTCGCGCGGCAGCAGGTCCAGCAGGAACGGGGTGATGACCGCGGAGAACGCGGCCGAGCCGACCAGCAGGATCAGGAACACGATGATCGCGTTGCGGGCGGTACGCCCGGAAGCCGCGGCATTGCTGGCGGTATTGACGCCGACGATGACCAGTGCGGTGACCAAAGGCACCACGGTCATCTGCAAGGCATTGAGCCAGAGCCGGCCGATCGGCCGCAGCAGGTCGGCGATCTTCAGTGCGAGCGTCTGGTCATAGGCGGTCAGCGCCAGCCCGACGATGGCGGCCAGCACCAGCGCGATCAGCACCTTGACCGGTGCCGAGACCTTGGAAGATTTTGCGGGTGCGCTGTCGGTCATGAAGGGATGGCTTGGCTAAAGAGAAGGGAAGATGCCCGGAACCGGACAAATGCTCAACGAGTAGTTTCTGAAAGTGCGGGCAAATCCCAACTGCGCTGCAGCCGCTGGTACTCGGCATCGGGCAGCAGCACGAACAGCGGCTTGGCCTCGGGTGACAGCCATTCCAGCAAGGCCGACATGCGCTCCGGCTCCATCGCGGTGCAGCCGGCGGTCGCTTCGCCGGGTTGGCGCCACAGATGGGCGAAGATGCAGCTGCCCTGGCCGGGCACCGCAGCGGGGTTGTGCTCGATGACGAAGCCTTCGCGGTAACGACGGTCGCCGCTGTTGTGCAGGTCCAGGCGCATGGCCTCGGTGGAACCCTTCACCGCGGCCTCGCCGACCTTGGCGGCATCGACGATCTGGTTGTACAGCGGCGAGGCAGGTACATCCATGCAATAGCTGCTGGCCAGCATCGGCTGGTAAGGCATGGTGCTGGTGATGTGCTCGGCATAGCCGAACGCCGGACCGATGTTGAAGATGCCTGCCGGGCTGCGGCCATCGCCTTCCTGCTTCTGCGGGCCAACCTTCTGCTGCGGATGCACGCCTATGCCCCACGCGCTGCCGCTGCGGCCGAGGCTGACATCGAAGCCGGCATCGCGTGCTTTCCAGCCGCTGTCGGTGCGTTCAAAGGCCTGTAGATGCCCGTTGGTCGCATCCCACGCAGGCGCAGTGACCACGATAAGCTGGCGGGCTTCGCTCATTGGTGTGGCGAGCGGCGCAGCGATGCTGGCCGGTGCGATGACCATCAACACGCAGCCCAGCAGGTGTCGGAAGTTGCGTTGGAACAAAGTGAGCATGGCGGCGGCTCCTGCGGTCAGATGTCGATCAGGTGCTGGATGCGTTCCTGGTTCAATGCCAGCTGTCGTTGCCGATCAGGATTGGTCTGGCACAGCAGGACGAACACGAAATCCAGCAGGTATTGCAGCGAACTGCGATAGAGCAGCTGCGCGATTGGCGGCTGCGGGTCATGCGCGCAGATGGCCAATGAGGCATCTGCATGGGCACGCAATGGATTGGCGGTATGGCGGGTGATCGATACCACTTTGCCACCGACTTCCTGGAACTGCCGCGACAGCTGCCACAGCTGCGGCAGCTTGCCGAACTCGGAGAACACCAGCAGCACGTCGCCGGGACGGGCGGCGGAGAGGTTGGCGGTCATCAGGATGGGATCAGCCTGCTGCACGGTGAGGATGCCCAGCAGCGACAGCCGCATGGCGAACTCACGCGCGTACAGACCATCGTCGCCCAGTCCATAGATGAAGACCTTTGGAGCGTTGTCGATCAATGCGATGACGTCTTCGACGTCGGCCTGCGGGTTGGCCGCCATGGTTTCTTCTTCGGCAGCGGCTTTGGCACGGCGCAGGGTTTCGGCAACCAGTAGATAGCCGCCGGGTTGGTCCTCCGGCGGCCAGCTGGTGCTTTCGCCATTGCCGGCAGCGGCGACGGCGGCGCCTACCGAGTATTTCAAGTCTGGATAGCCTTTGAAGCCGAGTTTCTGGCTGAACTTGACGACGCTGGACTGGCTGATATCCAGCGCGTTCGCGAGCTGCTGTGAGGAGTAATCGCGCAGCAGGTGTGCGTTGTCGAGGATGAAGTCGGCGATGCGCCGTTCGATGGCCGACATCTGTTCGCGTTCGGAGCGGATTTTTACCAGAGGTGGCATGGGCGTATGGGTGTTTATCTGATGAAGACTTTAAGGGATTGCGCAAGCAAGTGGAGCAGTGCTGATTTTTTGGCCGTTGCTCCATAGCCCCTCTCCTGCGAAGCGGGAGAGGGGTTGGGGTGAGGGCGCTTTGGGCTTTCGCCTGTGCCCGTGTCTTTGCTCCAGCCCCCTCCCTTGCACGTAGTGCAGGGGAGGGGTGGGGAGGGGTAGCTTCTGCAGTTGCAGTTGCTCCGGCTCCTGCCGTTGCTCGTGCTCCACCGGGTCCCCTTCCGCAGCGACGGAGCTGGCAGACAAGACCCCGAACGGGGCGACGCACAAGGATGTGCGTCGTTTTTCGACGATACAGGGATGTATCGTCGAAAAATCCTGCCAGCGGAGTGAACCTGGAGCGCGCAGCGCGGAAGGCGCGTAGGCAGGGTGTGCTTGACCAGCCATTCGGCTGTTGAAAAAGCACTTCTTTTGGTTATCTTTTCTTTGCACAAGCAAAGAAAAGTGACTCGCTCCCCGTAGGGGAGAGAAAGCCCTTGCTCCTGATCTTTTGCTCTTCTTTGTGAAGAGTGGGGAGCAACGGCAAGTGCAAAGGCTTTCGCTCCCCTTCGGGGCGCGAGCACACCTTTCTTTGCTTGTGCAAAGAAAGGTGGCCCAAAGAAAGCACACCCTGCCTCCGCGCCCACGACGCTGCGCGCCGCGGGTCCACTCCGCCGCCGGGATTTTTCGACGAGACATCCCTGTCTCGTCGAAAAACGACGTGCATCCATGCGCATCGCCCCTGCGGGGTCTTGTCCGTCGGCTGCGTCGCTGCGGAAGGGGACCCGGTGGGGCAAGAGCTGGGGCAACAGCAACAGCAACAGCGATGGCGACGGCGACGGCCGAAGCCGAGGCTACCCCTCCCCAACCCTCCCCTGCGCTGCGCGCAAGGGAGGGGGCGGGAGCAGAAGCAGAAGCAGAAGCAGAAGCAAGAGCGATTCCCGCCTTCGCGGGAATGACTGTGTCCTGGTGCGTTGGATGGCTGGAAGACCACCTCCAAAACAAAACAGCACCGGGCTTTGCCGGTGCTGTTTCTGTTTGCCCCGCATGCGCAACCACGGCGGCGGTAACCGAGGAGAGACCGGTTGCCGCCGCTCGGATGATCACGGCTTGATCATCTCCAACCCGCGTACCTCGATGATGCCCAGGCCGGGTGCGTCGGTGATGCTGATCTCCGATTCGTTGAAGATCACGCCGCCCACCACCGGATTGAACTGGCTCAACGACGGCCCATCCAGATCCACCTTGCTGATCGCGCCGGACTTGGCCACGCCCAAATGCACCGCTGCGGCAACGCTGATGCTGGACTCCAGCATGCAGCCGATCATGCACGGCACCCCATACAGCGAGGCGATATCGGCAATCTTGATCGCGTTGGAAATGCCGCCGGTCTTCATCAGCTTGATGTTGATGATGTCGGCTGCGCCCTGCTGGATCAGGTCGAAGACCTGGTGCGGACTGAACACGCTTTCATCCGCCATAACCGGCGTGTTGACGCGCTCGGTGACGTACTTCATGCCAGCGATGTCTGCAGCCTTCACCGGCTGTTCCAGCAGTTCCAGCACGACGCCAGCGTTCTCCAGCACGTTCATCGCATACACCGCTTGTTTGGCGGTCCAGCCCTGGTTGGCATCCAGGCGCAGCAGGGCGCGGCCCTCGACGGCGGCGTGGATGGCCTTGACCCGTTCGATGTCCAGGCCGATGTCCTTGCCGACCTTGATCTTCAGCGACTCGAAGCCGCGCTCCAGCGCCGACAATGAATCGGCCACCATCTTGTCGATGTAGTCGACGCTGATGGTGATGTCGGTGGTGATCACCGGATCGCCGCCGCCGAGCATCTGGTACAGCGGTGCCTTGTGCAGCTGCGCCCACAGGTCGTAGATGGCGATTTCCACCGCCGCCTTGGCGCTGGTATTGCGCTCCAGCGAGGTCTGGATCAGTCCGCAGATGCGGTTGAGGTTGCTGATGTCCTCGCCGATCAGGCGCGGCTTGATGAAGCTGTTGATGGCCTCGATGATCGAGCCGTGGGTGTCGCCGGTGATCACCGCCGTGGCCGGCGCCTCGCCGTAACCGGTGTGGCCGGTGTCGGTGCGTACCATCACCACGATGTCTTCCACCGTTTCCACGGTGCGCAACGCGGTCTTGAACGGGGTTTTCAGCGGCACGCGGAGCATGCCAAGTTCGATGTCGGTGATCTTCATTTGGTGTCTTGCAGGCGGATGCGCTGGATGTTGGTCATGCGGTCGATGTAGCTGGCGGTGTCGCTGGCCATCATCGGCTGCAGCGGGGTTACCGATACGCCGTTGAGGCTGGCATGCACGCGCTTGCCGCTGGCATCGAACCAGCTGCCACCGGAGGTATCGTGGATCACCCAGGTCATGCCATTGGCTTCACCGAGCATCATCATCACGTGGCCGGGGATGTAGATCAGGTCGCCGACCTGCAGTTTGGCGATCGCATCACTGCGCTTGGCCTTGCTGTCCTTGTCGGTGAACGGCACGCGGTTCAAGGCCGGGCTGATTGCCTGTGCGCTGGTGTTGCGCGGCAGCAGCACGCCGAAGCTGCGGTAGATCTCCGAGACAAAGCCGCTGCAGTCGCGGGTGTCGTAGGAGTGACCCCAGCCATAGCGTTCGCCGAGGAACTTGAAGGCCTGGGTGATCAGGTTGGCCTGGGTCAGCGGCAGGTAGTCGCTGGCCGATTCCTGCGTGCGTGGCAGCAGGGCCGGCACCAGCGCCAGGCTGCCGTCGTCATTGCGCACCGGCAGCTGGATCACATGGCCGCCATGTGCCTGCTGGCCGTTGACCGGGTCCATCACTGGCCAGTCGGCCAGCACCGGCACGCGCACGCCCATCTCCAGCTGCAGGTCGGAGACGCGCGGCTCTTCCGGGGTGTGTGCGGTGAAGGCCTTGCCAGCGGTGATCACCCGGTACGGGCCCTTGGCGCCGTAGCCGAAGACCTGCTCGGCGCTGCCGATGCCGACGAAGCGTTTCTCCATCCATGCCGCATAGCGTTCGCTGGCAACGAACACCCACTTGCCGTCGGCACTTTCATGCAGCACTGCCACCGCGTCGCCGGGGAACAGTGCCGACTCCTGGAAGCGGTCGATATCGGTATCGCCCTGGCTGCTGAATACGCGCAGCTCGGTGGGGAAGGCGCGCAGCGCGGCGCGGTGCACGACCAGACCGTACTGGATCGGGCGGGTGGCCGGGATCGCATCCAGGCCGAGGTTGGCGGTCACCGTCTGCATTTGGGCCGGTGTGACCTGCTTGCCGTGTACGTCGTACAGAGTTCGGGTCGGGGCCTTGGAGATGCCGGCGATCTGCTCGCGGACCAATACTTGTGGCAGTAGCGCGGGCAGCTTGTGCAGGTCGATGATGGAGGCGTCGAGCTGGCGCATGCGCGCGTTCTGCGCCTCGATGGCGGCGCGATCCAGGATCACGGCGTCGGCGTTGGGCAGCCTGCTGATCCACGGCTGCGGCGTCAGCAGGGCTTCTTCCAGGCCGATGATGCCGGCGTAAGAGGGCGCAACCGTTGCCGCAGGTGGTGGCGATAGCGCAAAAGCCGGCCCGGCGCATAGCGCCGTGGCGAGGATCAAAGCCCGCGCAAGCGGGGCAAGGCGTCGGCGCTGGGATAGCGGCGGCAAAGCAAGCATTGGGAAGCTCCCCTCGTTGATGCTCAGGAATATTTATTCCTTTCGCCGTCGAAAGCAAGAATAAATTATTGACCGGCTATCGGGTGCGTGTTACACAGCGTTAACCACCCTGCACGTGGAAGTGTTGCCGTGGCATCAAACGCCGATTCTGCCCGCTTTGCCCGCGTCCCGTTCGCCCGTACGGTCCTCGCCTCTGCGCTATGCATGGGAGTGGCCTGTGCTGCCTATGCCGGGGAGTCACCATCGACGGCGCTGCCCGCGTTGACGGCGCGTGTGGACCGTGGCGATTTTGCCGGCGCGCAGACCGAGATCGACAAGGCATTGGCGGCGACCGGCACCGATGCCGACAGCCGTGCCGCCTACCTGTTCCAGCAGGAACGCATGCGCCGCATCCGCCTGGATTTCACCCTCGACGAAGCGCAAGCCAAGGCTGCGGTGCGCAAATCTGTGCCGGATCTGCGTGATGAAGAATTCAAGGCTTGGGATGACGCCGGCCTGATCGAGCACCTGGACATCGATGGTCAGCGCCGCTGGTTCAAGCGCGCACCCAACAATCTGTTCCTGTTCAGTACCGAGGCCTCCAACCGGCGGCCGCCGGACAAGCGTGTTTCCCGCCCGGGTCCGTACGAGCGACTGGGCTCGCACCATATCGAGGTGATCAAGGCCTCGGAGCAGAGCGGCCAGACCAGCATCACTCCGCGGCGGGTGCGTATCACCCAGTCCATCACGGTCGACGCCGATGCGGTGCCGGCTGGAAAGACGGTGCGCGCCTGGCTGCCGTATCCGCGTTCGATACCCGGCCAGCAGGACAACATCCAATGGCTGGGCAGCGTGCCGCAAGGCGCTCAGATCGCGCCCGAAGACACGTTGCAGCGCACCGCCTATCTTGAGCGCAAGGCCGTGGCTGGCACGCCTACCGAGTTCTCGGTCAGCTACGAGCTCACCATCTCCGCGCGTCGTTTCATCATCGATCCCGACAAAGTGCTGCCAACGCCACGGGATCCAGAGCTGCAACCCTATCTGGCCGAGCGCGCACCGCATGTGGTGTTCACTCCGGCCATGCGTGAGTTCTCGCGCAAGGCGGTGGGCAATGAAACCAATCCCTACCGCGTCGCCAAGAAGCTGTTCGACGCGGTGGATGCGATTCCGTGGGGCGGCGCCCGCGAGTATTCGACGATCAGCAATATTTCCGATTACGCCCTGCATGCAGGTCACGCCGATTGCGGCCAGCAGACCTTGCTGCTGATCTCGCTGCTGCGCATGAATGGCATCCCGGCGCGCTGGCAGTCGGGCATGGTGTATTCGGACAACGAGGTCGGCTACAACAACCTGCACGATTGGGGCGCGCTCTATCTTGCGCCCTACGGCTGGGTGCCGATGGATGTAAGCACGGGTGCACTGGACAGCGACCAACCCGAGCAGCGCAATTTCTATTTCGGCGGGCTGGATGCCTACCGCATAGCGTTCAACGATGACTACTCACGCGCGTTCGTGCCTGCCAAGCAGCACTTCCGTTCGGAGACCGTTGATCTGCAACGAGGTGAGGTTGAGTGGGAAGGGGGGAACCTTTACTTCAACCAGTGGCAATACGACTTCCAGTCGCAGGTTCTGGCGCCGGAGTCCAAGTAATAGAACGTCGTAACCGTTGTCTTACTTATCGATTTACGTCTGCAGGAGAGAGCAGGGGATGAACAGGAAAATGTTGAAAAGGGCGGCGCTGACCGTCGCATTGGGTGCCTGTCTTGGCGTGATGGCGCCGAGCGTGATGGCACAGAGCGCAAGCGGCGCCATCGCCGGTCGCGCAAGCTCAGGTGATCAGATCACCATCGTCAACAAGGCAACGGGTTTGACCCGTAGCATCACCGTCGGCAGTGATGGCTCGTACCGCCTAAGCCAGTTGCCGATCGGCGATTACAGCCTGCAGGTGAAGCGTGACGGGCAGACCGACAAGGAGCCGCTGGCAGTCAATGTTTCGCTGGGTGGCACCACCACGGTCAACCTGGGTGGTAGCAGCGCGGACGGCGCGGTGAACCTGGACTCGGTGCAGGTAGTCGGCTCGAAGATCGTCAATCGCGTCGACGTCTACTCGACCGAATCCTCGTTCAACATCAAGCGCGAAGAGCTGGCGCGCATGCCGGTGGACCAGAGCGTAGCCGCGGTCGCCTTGTTGGCGCCGGGCGTGGTGGATTCCGGTTCGAGCTTTGGTGGCTTGAGCTTTGGTGGCTCTTCCGTGGCCGAGAACGTGGCCTATATCAACGGTTTGAACGTCACCGATCCCTATCGTCGCCAGGGCTTCTCGACGGTTCCCTTCAACTTCTATGAAGAGTTTCAGGTCAAGACCGGCGGCTATTCGGCCGAGTTTGGTCGCAGCACCGGTGGCGTCATCAATGCCATTACCCGCTCGGGCGGCAATGAGTTCAAGGGTGGTGTGCAGGTCACCATGGAGCCGTCGGCATGGGCTTCGGAAAAGAAGGATCATTTCCACCATGATGGCACCATCGACGAGCGTGACCGCACCAGTCGCGATCGCGCCCCGCTGACGAAGACCAATGTATGGGCGTCCGGCCCGATCATGCAGGACAAGTTGTTCTTCTTCGCGATGTACGAAAACCGCGACAGCAAGTCGCAGGATATCGATACCTCCGAGGCGCTGAAGACCAAGAGCAACAACGATTTCTGGGGCACCAAGCTCGATTGGCGTATCAACGACAACCACCTGCTGGAGTTGCTTGCGTTCTCAGACAAGGCGGATTCGTTGACCACCAGCTACGGCGGCGATGAGTACGATTGGAATACCAATAATCTGGGTGAGTCCACCGGCCAGAGCAGTGGCTCCTCCGGTGGTGATAACTGGTCGTTGACCTACACCGGCCATCTGACCGACAACTTTGTCGCCAAGGCGATGTACGGCGTCAACAAGCGTAGTGCGGTCAGTGATAGCCCGATGGATGGCGAGTGCAGCATCATCACTGTGGCGTCCAGCTACACCCAGAAGTATGGCCAGCAGAAAAACGTGGGCTGTCACCCGACCAATAGCGCCATCAGCAGCCGTGAAGACAAGCGCGAAGCGGCGCGCCTGGATTTTGAGTGGACCCTGGGCGATCACCTGGTCCGCTTTGGTGTGGACCAGGAGGTGATGGATTCAGACAGCTCGACGCTCTACCCGGGCGACGGATCCACGTATCAGGTGCTCTCGGTCAAGGCGGGCAGTGCGGTGAATGGTACGGTGTTGCCAGCCGGTGTTACCGACATTGTTGATGCACGCTACAAGGTCACCGGTGCACCCGTCAGTACCAAGGCCCAGGCGTTCTACCTGGAAGACAACTGGAATGTCACCCCGAACCTGCTGTTGAACCTTGGCGTGCGTTTCGACCAGTTCCACAACAAACTGGCCTCGGGCGCCACCTTCGCCAAATCCAAGTTCAATGACATGATCTCGCCGCGTCTTGGCTTCAGCTGGGACGTGAAGGGTGATGGCTCGATGAAGGTGTTCGGTAACGCGGGTCGTTACTACACCCCGCTCACCAACAAGCTCACCGACTACTTCGGTGGCGGTACCACCGATGAGCATACCTACTACGTGTTCAATGGTTGGGCGGAGAAGCAGAGCTCAACCGGGAACACCTACAAGGTTCCGGTGCTCGGCCAGCAGATCGGTCCGGTCAACACAGAAGGTAACGCCCCAGCACCGACCGACGTGCGTACCGCGGTGGCACGTGACCTGAAACAGGTATTCCAGGATGAGTACATCCTCGGGTTCCAGCAGGCGATCAACGAGGAATGGTCGTATGGCGTCAATGCCACCTACCGTCGCATGACACGCGCCGTGGAAGATGCGCGAATCAACCATGTGGAAGGCTGCAGCTGGTACTCCTCGGGTCAGTGGCCGATCATCAACCCGGGTGAAACCAATCAGCTGTGGTGCCCGACTACCAACAGCTGGGTGAACTTGGATTCGTCCACGGATGGTTACAAGGCCTTGGGCAGCGGCACCATCATGGGCTACAAGCGGCCCAAGCGTACCTACAAGGCGCTGGAGTTCCAGATCGACCGTGCCTGGAATGACAAGTGGTCGTTCAATGCCAGCTACCTGCTGTCCAAGAGCGAGGGCAATATCGAAGGGCCGGTGAATTCGGATACCGGCTATAACGACACCAATCTGGTGCAGTACTACGATCACCCGGCGGTCAACGAGCGCTTCGGCGTCACCTTCAATGACGCCCGTCACCAGTTCAAGCTGCGTGGTGCGTACAAGTTGAATGAGCAGTGGTCCTTCGGTAGCACGCTGTCGGCCCGCTCGGGTGGTCCGATCACCGCATTCGGCGTGGTTTGGCCGAACGACAACCGCAATGCTGGCGGCCCGGGTGAATACAGTGGTGGTGGTTCGGGCTGGCTGTGCAAAGCCAACTGCTCGACCTGGGCTACCCGCGAGCTGGAGTACTCCGAGCGCGGTGCGTTCGGCCGCATGCCTTGGGTAATCGATCTCGGTGCCAGCGTGATGTGGACCTTGCCGGTGGAAGGTATCGACCTGACGGCACGCCTGTCGGTCTATAACCTGCTCAACCGGCAGACGGTGGTCAACGTGCACTCCCGCTACGAGAGCACTCCCGGTACGAAGATGCCTTACTTCGCCGAGGGCACCAATTGGCAGGCACCGCGTTACTCCAACCTTGTTGTGACCTGGAACTTCTGATGTAGTTTGTGAGAACGGCCCGCTTCGGCGGGCCGTTCGCTTTTGGGAGGAGTGATCGTGGGATTGAGGATCTGGTTGTTGGCGGCTGGCCTCGCGTTGAGCGGATCGCTGCAGGCCGCTGGCGCTGAGAACGCGGAGTACGCGCGTTTCGATGCATTGCTCGATCAGGCGGTGCAGCGCTACGAACTGCCTGGTATCGCCATGGGCGTGATAGAAGACGGCAAGATCGTCTATCGCGATACGCGCGGTGAATTGGTCGCAGGTGAGGGCATGCCGGTCAACGACGACAGCCTGTTCAAGATTGCCTCCAATACCAAAGCGATGACCGCAGCGGTGCTGGCGCGGCTGGTGCAAAACGGCAAGCTGCGCTGGGACGACCCTGTCACCAAACACCTGCCGCAGTTCCGCATGCAGGACCCTTGGGTTACCCGCAACATGCAGGTGCGCGATCTGCTGATCCACAACAGCGGCCTTGGGCTGGGCGCAGGCGATCTGATGCTGTGGCCCGAACCGAACAACTTTGATCGCGCCGACATCATTGCCGGGCTGGCACATCTGAAGTCGACCGGTAGTTTTCGTAGTGAGTACGCCTACGACAACCTGATGTATGTAGTTGCCGGCGAAGTTGCCGCTGCTGCAGGCGGCAAACCTTATGCACAGCTGGTGCGTGAGGAGATCTTCCAGCCGCTGGGCATGCTGCGCTGTCAGGTAGGTGCATGGTCACCGGCGGCGCTTGGCAATATCGCCCAGCCGCATCATCGCGACGGCAAGCGCAACATCGCCGCCGAACGCGATCCTGCACAGGTCACCGATTTTCCGTCGATGGGTGCTGGTGGAATACGCTGCAGCCTCAACGATATGCTGCGCTGGATGCAGGTTCTGCTGGACCCGGCACAGGCGCCGGGCTGGTTGGACGCGACCCAGCGGCGAGCGCTGTGGACGGCGCATATGCCGATGCCGATCAGCCAGCGCCTGCGCGAGTGGGACAACACGCACTTCTACGCCTATGGCTACGGTTGGCGTCTGTCGGATATGGATGGGCAGTGGAAGGTCGCGCATACCGGCACCTTGTCCGGCATGTACTCCTCGCTGGCCTTGCTGCCGGACCGCAAGACCGGCGTGGTGATCCTG
Source organism: Stenotrophomonas sp. STEN023 (assembly GCF_056760135.1). Taxonomy (NCBI): domain Bacteria; kingdom Pseudomonadati; phylum Pseudomonadota; class Gammaproteobacteria; order Lysobacterales; family Lysobacteraceae; genus Stenotrophomonas; species Stenotrophomonas sp. STEN023. The sequence continues at coordinate 17,715 of NZ_JBRREF010000033.1, forward strand.
ATCAACGGTGAAGGCGAAGATGCGCGTACCGCGTTGATGCAGGCCATGCTCAAGCACTACACCGCACCGGCCGCGAACAATGACGTGCTGCATTACGCCAAGTTGATTGACGACGCTGCCGCGCAGCGGCGCTCGGCGGGGCATGTGCGCCCGGCATTGCCGAAGGCACGTGCGGCCACGCCGGCAGAGTTCGGCAGCAAGGCTGGCGTCTGGCAGGATCCGTGGTTCGGCGAAGTGTCCCTGTGCCCGCGTGATGGCAAGCTGCAGTTCGCCTCGGTCAAGTCGCCGCGCATGAGTGGGCAGGTGATGCGTGCCGGTGAACGCTGGTATGTGGCTTGGCAAGGATTGGGCGAAGATGCTGATGCCTGGCTGGAATTTTCCGGCGACGCGCAACAGCCGCTGCTGCATCTACGTGCCCTCGACCCGGATATCGACTTCAGCTATGACTACCCCGATCTGGAATTCAAACGTAGTGGCGATTGCCACTAAATCGCTACCGTTGTTGCTGGCGCTGTTGCCGTTCACCGCGCTTGCCCAGCAGGTGCAGGTATCGGGGGCAAAGGTGCCCGCACAGGCCGGTATCGTCGATGTCACCACGCTGGCCCCGGACATCGCCCTGGATATCCGCTACGCCGGCACCGACAACTTCACCGGTCGCGCCGTCCCCGGCTATGAAGCACCGCGTTGCTATCTGCTGCAGCCGGCGGCGCAGGCCTTGGCGCGGGTGCAGCGCGGCCTGCGCGCGCAGGGCTATCGACTGCAGGTGTTTGACTGCTACCGGCCGGTGCATTCGGTGACCTCGTTCGTCGCCTGGGTACACGATGGCAAGGATCAGATCGCCAAGCAGCGCTACTACCCCAATATCGACAAGAGCCGCCTGCTCGACGGCTACATCGCCGAAACCTCTGGTCATAGCCGGGCGGCGACGGTGGACCTGGGCGTGCTGGATTGCCGCAGCATGCCTTGCAGCGCCTTGGATATGGGTACCGGCTTCGACCGCTTCGACGTGCTGGCGCATACCGCCAATCCCGATATCAGCGCGGCGCAGAGGCAGAACCGGCAGCTGCTGCTGGATGCGATGCAGGCGCAGGGCTTTGCCAACTATCCGATGGAATGGTGGCATTACACCTTCAAGCCCGAGCCCACGCCGGCCACGGCCTATGACTTCCCGGTGCGTTGAGCGGGGCAGGGGCGGTTAGACTGCGGTTCCCTGAATGGACCGCGCCGCGCCCATGAATCTGGTTCTGCATTACGGCCTGCTGGGCTCGCTGGAAGCTGGCTTGATCGCCCTGGCGATTGGCTTTGTGGTGTTCGCACTGTGGTGGCAGGTGTGCCGGCGTGCAGGGCTGCGCCACGGCCATGCCATCGCCTATTCCGCTCTGATAGCGGCGGCTATTGCTGCGGGCGTGGATGGCTGGAAGCTGTTTTCGCTGGGCATGGTCAACCTGCAGTCGCCGCTGTACGCCAAGTTGGCATTGGCGTCGATCCATGATCCGGACCAATTGGGCACGCGCGTGTTGTTTGAGCTGATCGGTGTAGCCGTTGGCGTCGGCCTGGGTTGGTTGTTGTTCAGTTCGCGGCAGCCGCTGGTTGACACCACGCATGATGCGTGAGGCGTCGGCATTGCATCGATAGGCACGATGCTTGGAACGCTCTAATCATCGGCTTACTTTCACTTCATGCACGGCTAACAGGGGCGGTAACCGCTGATCCCGTGCAAGTGGTTAACAGGATGTTCGCTGCGGTTTTCAGGGGTGCAATCGATTCAGTCGCAGCTTGTCAGGGTTGGGGTGTGCGGAATTTCCGCGCTTTTGCCAACACACGAGGAAGACCTGATGACCGTACGTAATCGCACCCCGCTGTTCGCCCTGGTTGCCATCGTTGGTTCCGCGCTTGCACTGCCGGCCATGGCCCAGGACGCACAGGATCAGGCCGCCGCCGCGCAGGCACAGGCTGCAGAAGCACAGGATTCGGCCGCACAGGCGCAGAGCGCCGCAGCCAGCGCATCAAGCAGCGCCGCCAAGGCATCGGCAGCGGCCGGTGGCGGCCAGAGTTGGGCCGATGTTGACGCCGATGGTGATGGCGCCATCAGCAAGACCGAGTCGCAGGCCAATGCCGGCCTTGCACAGGTGTTTGATGAGGCCGACAGCGACAAGAACGGCAAGCTGACGCCCGAGGAATACCGGGCTTATGCGGCTGCGCATAAGAAGTAATTGGTAACCGGGCAGGGCTCGAAGAGCACCCCTCCCCAACCCTCCCCTTGCCTGCGGCAAAGGGAGGGGGCTGAACCCCTGCGCCGCCGGTTAGCGCTGAGCGCCTGCTCTTCCCCCTCCCTTTGCCGCAGGCAAGGGGAGGGCCGGGGAGGGGGGCTTTTGCTGTGCACTTTGCTTGAGCTGCCAATCCAGCCAGTCAAACCCTGCCTTCCAGACGCAATCCCCTATTCACTGCAGGGCAGATTGCTATCCTGTGCGGCATGAACATGCAGACTTCCCCCTCCGCCATCGGCCTGGTCGGCTTCGACGGCGATGACACGCTCTGGAAGAGCGAAGACTATTACCAGAAGGCCGAGCACGAATTTGGCCTGATCCTCAGCAACTACATCGACCTGCATGACGCCGGCACCGCCCAGCATCTCCTCAAGGTGCAGCGCCGCAATCTGGCCGTGTTCGGCTACGGCGCCAAGGGCATGACCCTGTCGATGCTGGAGGCCGCCATCGAGCTTACCGACGAGAAGATCTCCGCACATGACCTGCGCCAGATCGTCGAGATCGGCCGCCGCACGCTTGAGCATCCGGTCGATGTCATCGATGGTGTCCGCGAAGCCGTGGCTGCCATCGCTGCCGAATACCCGGTAGTGCTGATTACCAAGGGCGATCTGTTCCATCAGGAGCAGAAGATCGAGCGTTCCGGCCTGCTGGACCTGTTCCCGCGCATCGAGATCATCTCGGAGAAGGATCAGTCGACCTACGCCAAGGTGTTGGCCGAGTTCAACATGCCGGCCGAGCGTTTCGTGATGATCGGCAACTCGCTGCGCTCGGATATCGAGCCGGTGCTGGGTCTGGGCGGTTGGGGCATCCATACCCCGTACGCGATGACCTGGGCGCATGAGGCCGAGCACGGCGTCTCCGCAGAAGAGCCGCGTCTGCACCACGCCGATACCGCCCACCAATGGCCGGAAGCGGTGCGTGCCGTCGCCGCGCAGGCTGCAGCGGCGCAAGGCAACTGAGATGAGCGCGGCCAGCTCCCGGCAATACCTGCGTCGGCCAGCGTTGCTGCTGCGACTGGGTCTGCTGGCAGCTGCCGTGCTGCCACTGCCGTTGCTGGCGCAACAGTCGGCAACGGCAGCGGTGGCCGAGGCCTATGCGCCGGCCACCGGTGACGCCTGGGTGGACAAGCAGCTGACCGATATCAACGCCTATGCCGCGCGCTACCCGGAAGCTTTCGTCGATGAGCTGGCGCGTTATGCCAGCGCCCGTCCGGGCTATGTGCAGGCCTTGCTGCAGGACCATGGCTGGAAGCCCGGCGATGTCTATCTGGCCTGCTTCTGGGGCAAGCTCAACGGCAGCAACTGCCGTACCGCGGTGAAGGCGCGCGCACAACAGCCCGAGGCCAGCTGGAAAGAGGTGCTGGCCGGCCTGCAGCCGCCACCGGACAACCTGCGCTGGCGCGCCCTGCGCCACGCCATCGTCGCCAGTTTCGACCACTGGGACCGGCCAATCACGCTGGATCCGCTGCTGCAGCGCCAGCTCGGCGACCGCGCCCAGCGCGAAGCGGCAGCGCGCAGGAGTGACGCGGAGTAAACCGCGGCGGTATTTGCTGCCCTGCAGATAGGCGCAGGGGGCGATTCCGGGCGAAAATGGCGTTCCTTCGATTTCGCGTCAAAGCGCTTTGTCATGACCGCCGACCGTTTCGTTTCGCCCGATCACATCCGCAGCCTGTTCTCGCAGGCGATGTCGCATATGTACCGCACCGAAGTGCCGTTGTACGGCACCTTGGTGGAGTTGGTTGGCGCGATCAACGCCGACGTCCTCGCCGCGCAGCCGGAACTGGCCGCGCAGATGCAGCGCAGCGGCGAACGCGAGCGCCTGGACGTGGAGCGCCATGGCGCGATCCGCGTCGGCACTGCGCAGGAACTGGCCACGCTTGGCCGCCTGTTCGCGGTGATGGGCATGCAGCCGGTGGGGTATTACGACCTGTCGGTGGCCGGCGTGCCGGTGCATTCCACCGCCTTCCGCCCGGTGGATGGCGAGTCCTTGAACCGCAATCCGTTCCGCGTGTTCACCTCGCTGCTGCGGCTGGAGTTGATCGAAGACGCCGCACTGCGCGAGCAGGCCGCCGAGATCCTTGCCCGCCGCAACATCTTCACCGCTGGCGCGTTGCAGCTGATCGAGCAATGCGAGCGCGATGGTGGCTTGAGCGAAGACGATGCCTGGCGCTTCGTAGTCGAGTCGCTGGAGACCTTCCGCTGGCACAACGAAGCCACCGTCTCACTGGAGACCTATCACGCACTGCACGGCGCGCATCGCCTGGTTGCCGACGTGGTCAGTTTCCGCGGCCCGCATATCAATCACCTCACCCCGCGCACGCTGGACATCGATGCCGCGCAGGTGGCGATGCAGGAGCGTGGTCTGGCGGCCAAGGCCGTGATCGAAGGCCCGCCGCGCCGCGACTGCGCCATCCTGCTGCGCCAGACCAGCTTCAAGGCGCTGGAGGAACTGGTGCATTTCCCGTCCGGTGCGGATAACGATGCCGGTACGCATACCGCGCGCTTTGGTGAAATCGAACAGCGCGGACTCGCGCTGACGCCGAAGGGCCGCGATCTGTATGACGCCCTGCTTGCGCAGGCGCGCGGTGGTGAGGGCAGTGCCGGTAGTGACTACATGCAGCGTCTGCAGAGCGCGTTCACCGCGTTCCCGGATGACCATGCAATTCTGCGCCGCGAAGGCCTGGGCTATTACCGTTACAGCCTGACCGATGCCGGTCTTGCCGCTGATGCTCAAACCCGTGCCTTGCCGGCGGAAGTATTGATCGAGCGTGGTTTGGCCAGCGCTGATCCGATCATCTATGAGGACTTCCTGCCGGTGAGTGCGGCGGGTATCTTCCAGTCCAACCTCGGTGGCGGTGAGCAGCGTGCGTATGCCGCGCGTGCCAACCGCGATGCTTTCGAGCAGGCCTTGGGTGCGACGGTCAGCGACGAGTTCGCGATCTACGAGCGCCTGCAGGCCGAGTCGCTGGCAGCGCTGAAGGGTTGATGCATTGCTCCCTCCCTTTGCCGCAGGCAAGGGGAGGGCCGGGGAGGGGGGCTTCGGCTTTGCTCCCTCCCTTTGCCGTAGGCAAGGGGAGGGCTGGGGAGGGGTGCTCTTGCCGTCTGTAGTGGGGGGGGCCGGGGCGCGGGGGGGGGGGGCGGGGGGGGGCCCAGACCCCCCGCGGGGCGGCCCGGGGAAACAACGGGGGGCCGCGGCGTGGGCCGCCCCCCCCCTGGGGGGTCTGTGCTCCCCCCTCACCCCCCCCGCGCCCGCGCGGGCCCCCCCACTACCAAAAGCCGGGAAGCTTCAGGCGCCGTAGCGCGCCTTCAACATCGCCCATGCCGAACGCAATGCCAGCGCTTCACCGCCGGCCGGGCGGCCCGGGCGTTCGCCGTCGTTCCAGGCGTACACATCCAGATGTGCCCACACCTGGCCTTCGTTGATGAAACGCTCCAGATACAGCGCAGCAGTGACCGAACCGGCCATGCGTGAGCCGGCGTTGGCCAGGTCGGCGATGCCGCTGTTGAGGTAGCGCAGGTAGGGACGCCACAGCGGCATGCGCCAGACCGGGTCACGGGTACTGTCGCCGGCCTGCAGCCACTGGTTGGCCAGGGTGTCGTCATTGGCGAACAAGGCCGGCAGATCCGGGCCCAGCGCAATGCGTGCAGCACCGGTGAGGGTGGCGAAATCGAGGATGGTGTCCGGGTTCTGCTCGCTGACGTAGGTCAGCGCGTCGCACAGCACCAGCCGGCCTTCAGCGTCGGTGTTGTCGATCTCCACGGTGATGCCCTTGCGGGTGGTGATCACTTCGCCGGGACGGAAGGCATCCGGACCGACGGCATTCTCCACCGCAGCCACCACCAGGGTCAGCTGCACCGGCAACTGCTGCGCCATCACCAGGCCCGCCAGGGCGATGGCGTGGGCGGCACCGCCCATGTCCTTCTTCATGTTGCGCATGCCGTCGGCCGGCTTCAGGTCCAGGCCGCCGGTGTCGAAGCACACGCCCTTGCCGACCAGCGCCAGATGCGGTGCACCAGCGTTACCCCAGCGCAGCACGATCAAACGCGGTGCGCGGTGCGAGGCGCGGCCAACCGCGTGGATGGTTGGGAAGTTCATTTCCAGCAGTTCGTCGCCGGCAATCACTTCCAGTTCGCCGCCGTGGGCTTGGACCAGATCGCGCGCGGCGTCTTCCAACTGCTGCGGGCCCATGTCTTCGGTCGGCGTATTGACCCAGTCGCGCACGCGCAGACAGGCGGTCACCACGTCCAGCACTTCAGCGGCCGGCGTTGCCAGCAGCTGTGCGGCCGGGCGCGCCAGCTTGCGGTAGCGGTCGAAGCGGTAGCTGCCCAGGCCCCAGCCGATCTGCAGGTTGGCGCTGCTGCTGGCGTCCAGCGCGTTGGCGACCTGCCAGCTGGTACCTGCCGGCAGCGCGAACGGGGCATGTGCATAGGCGTAGGCGTCGGCGTGATCGCCAACGCCGAGCACGGCGCCGGCAATGCCGTTGTCGCCGGGCAACAACAGCACGCTGTTCGGTGCGGCGTTGAACTGTTGTGCTGCGGCCCAGGCCTGCACGGCGGCCGGCTGCTGTGCCTTCCACGCGGCAAAGCCGTCGCGGTCCAGCACGTACAGCGGCAGGGCGTTGGTGGAATCGTTGGTGTAAGCGGTAATCGGGGTCATGGTGCTCTCTAAAGCGTCTGCTGGCGGCCGTGGCTTAGCGCTGCGGGTTGGAGGCATTGCCATCCAGCCAGTCGGCCAGTCCGGTCAGGGTGTCGAACTGCAGGTCGGGCTGCAGTTCGGTGTGGGTCCATGAATGTTCTTCGCGGTTGATCCAGCAACCACGCAGGCCGGCACGCATGGCGCCGGCTACGTCCATTTCGGCATGATCGCCGACGTGCAGTACCTGCGCATGCTCAACACCAAGGCGCTCGCAGGCGGCATGGAAGATGCCGGGGTCCGGCTTGGCCGCGCCGAATTCGCGCGAGCCCAGCTGGAAGGCAAACAGTTCGCCGATGCCAATCCGCTGCAGGTCGGCATTGCCGTTGCTCACTGCGGCCACCGGCACGCGTGCAGCGATGCGGCGCAGTGCGGCCAATGCATCGGGGTAGAACTCGACCTGGTTGCGCGCTGCATAGAAGGCTTCATAGGCCGGATCCAGCAGGTCCATGCTTGCGCCGCTCTTTTCCAGCGCCTCGGCCAGGGTCAGCCGGCGCAATGCGCTCAGGTCGTAATGCAGCTGCGGGTTGTCGCGGAACGAGCGTTCGCGCAGTTCACGCATGGCCGTGACCGGGTACATGCTGGCGGTGGCCGGGCTGTGTTCCAGCATCCAGTCATGCAGCACCTGATCGATGCGGGCGCCGATGGGAGCGAACGGCCACAGCGTGTCGTCCAGATCGAGGGTGATGGCGAGTACGGGAAAGTTCATCCCGGCATTTTACGCCAAGCCCATGAGCCGGGCCTGTAGGGGCCGTGGCTGCCCGCTCTTGCTTGTGGGAGCGGCGTGAGCCGCGAAGCAGGCACATCATCAGTTGGCAGAGGTGCTGGTTGCTTCAGCATTGTCAGCTTCGCGGCTGACGCCGCTCCCACAATGAGGACGCTATTCCAGCAGCTTTGCCCAGCCGTGCATGCCGTCCACGCGGCTCAGCACCAGTTTCACGCAGACCAGCAGCGGCACCGCCAGCAGCAGGCCGACCATGCCCCACAGCCAGCCGAACAACATCAGCGCCAGGATCAGCATCAGTGGCGATATCGCCATGCGCCGGCCGAGCACGATGGGTGTGATCAACTGCCCCTCCAGCGTATGCAGGGCCAGGTAGGCCAGCGCCGGCAGCAGGGCGGTGAGTGGATCGCGGAATTCGACGAAGCCCATCAGCAGCATCAGCACGATGCCGATTAGTGGTCCGACATACGGGGCGAAATTCAGCAGTGCGGCCACCGTGCCCCATAGCAGGGCCTCGGGCAGGGCGATGCCGAGCAGCATCAGCACGCCGGACAGGATCAGGCCCAGTCCGACATTGATGAGGGTGATGGTCAATACGTAGCGCGATAGCTCGCGCTCGATCGAGCGCAGGATCTCGGCGGTGAAGCGCTTCTGCTGGCGGTTGGGCAGCAGCGCGATCACGTGCCGCTGCAGGTTTTCGCCATAGATCATGAAGAACAGGGTCAGCAGCACCACCGCCAGCGCCGAGGCGGCCAGCTTGGGCGTGCGCACCAGTGCCTTGTAGGGATCGTCGAGCTGGGTGCGGATCACCTGCACCTTGCGGTTGCCTTCACCGCCGGCGGCGCGGGCAAAGCTCTCCGCCGCCAGGTTGGCCTGCTGCACCGGTTTGACGAAGTCCTGCACCTGCCGCGAGATCTGCCGCATCTGCTGCGGCGCTTCCTGCACCCATTCGGTGGCCGGGCCGGCCAGCTGCACGGTCAGCGCGGCGCTGCCGGCCAGACCTGCGGTCAGCACCAGCAATGCGCCGAGGAAGCGTGGCAGGTGCAGTTTCTGCAGCAGGCGGATGATGGGGTTGCCGATCAACGCGAAGAACATCGCCAGCAGCACCGGCAGGATCACTTCCTGCGCGGCCCACAGCGTATAGCCCACCGCCAACGTCGCCAGCACCACTACGGCGACGGGCGCACGCGGGCGTGGTGCAGGGGCTTCGGCAGGGCGGGGTGTGGCTTCGGGCAACGGGTCAGACATGCGGGCAGCGCTCCGTGAACGGAACGGCGCGCGGTGGCGCCGTGCTCAGGATTCTGACAGTTCTGTCGCCGCTTCGGCGGGGCCGGGTGGCGTGCTGTTGCTGCGCGCCGTGGCGGCTGCAGCGGCGGGCGGCGGCGTGCCGTCGTCGTCGCTCTCGTCGTCGCCTTCATCAGCATCTGCCGCTGCCTGCCCGGCCATCACCCCGGCTGCTGCCGCAGCAGCAGCAAAGGAGGCGACCGAGGCCTGCGCGCTGCTGACCAGCCCGGACACCGAACCGATCATCTGCAGCCAGCGGCTGCCGCTGAAGGCACCGCCGGGTTCCAGCTTGCCGGCCAGAAAGCCGCCGGCCAGGCCGACCACCACGATGCGGCCGGGTGTCCATGCACTGCGCCAGCTCTGGTTGAGCTGGCTCCAGTGCTGGGTGGCTTCCTCGCCACGCACCTGCACCACGGCTTCTGCGCGGCGCACACGACGTTGCAGGGCTTCGAAATTCACGGTGTGTGCTCCCCGGGGATCTTCACTTCGGCATCGGGGTCTTCGCCATTGGGCTCGTCGAACAGGCCCAGCCGCGACAACTGCCGGCGGGTGGCGTGCATGCCGGTGTGGTGGAAGAAGTAGGACACCCGCCATATCGCATAGCCGGTGACGGCCAGGCTGGTGAGGGTGGGGATCAGCAGCGAGACGAACAGCGACAGGCCCATGTATTGCAGCATTGCCACCGCCGTGGCCGCCAACAGCAGCCAGGCCGAGGCACCGAATACGATGGCCACGCCGCTCCACGCCAATGAGCGACCAAACGCGCTGCGCGCCAAGGCCAGGTCGGCCGAAGCCAGCCGGCGCAGGGAGCGCAGCGTGTTGGAAGCCGAGTCCAGCGTCTGCCGGCCGGCTGCGCCAACCTGACGGATGCTTTCTTCCAGCCCGGGCGCCTGGCCCGGAGTGGAATCGTCGCCGGTGGGCGGTGTTGCGTTATCGCTCACGCCGATCAGTCGTTGCTGCGGGCGAGCTTGGCGATGATCCAGCCAGCGGCGAAGGCCACGCCGAACGAAGCCAGCGGACGCTCACGGATGAGGTCGGCGGCGCTGTCGATCAGGTCCTTGCCCTTGTCCATCAGTGCATCAACCTGTTCCTTGGCAGCGGCACCGCCCAGTTCAGCGGCGGCCAGCCCGGACAGCGCGCTGTCGGACAGTTCGGCCTTCATGTTGGCCTTGCCCAGGCGCAGTTCGTCGCCGGCAGCACCGGCGGCGCCCTTGACGGCCGAGCCAGCGGCGGAAGCGGCGGACTTCAGGTGTGCGCCAGCCTCGCCCAGGTGTTCCTTCAAGTTCTCGGTATTGGTGGGGCTCATCATGATCTCCTGGTTTCAGCGGGTGCGCCGGATGGCGCGCGGTTGCAACAGAACGCAACAAATAACAGTTACCGGGTGTAAACAACGTTACGCCGGCAGCACAAGATGCTCACCCGAGCATCATCGCATCATCAATTGGCCACGCTGGCTGCCACCGCGCAGGATGCTCAACACCAGCTGTGGCGGGCGTTGGCCGAAGCTGGCGCGCCAGCCGGCAAGGTCGGTGAAGGCGCCGCTGCTGGCCGCGAGAATCACATCGCCACCGGCCAGGCCTGATTGCGCGGCGCGGCTGCCGCGCGCCACTTCGCTGACCAGCACGCCGTTGATGCCGGCCTGACGCAGCGATTCGGGCAGGTCGGCAAAGGTGGCGCCGCTCAGGCGCGGATCCAGCGTGTCGCCGGCCACTGCGCGCGGTTGTTCCTTCAAGGTGGCCTTGAGCTGCAGCGGCTTGCCGTCGCGGCGCACTTCCAGATCGACCGTGCGGCCGACCGTGGAGAGCCCTTCAAAGTTGTGCAGGGCCTGCGCGCTGTCCACGCGCTGGCCGTTGATCGCGGTGACCACGTCGCCCGCCTTTACCCCGGCAGCAGCGGCACCGGAACCGGCCAGCACGCGCGTCACCAAGGCGCCGCGGGCTTCTTCCAGGCCCAGGCCCTGGGCGATCTGCGGCGTCAGGTTCTGGGTTTCCACGCCCAGCGTGCCGCGCACCACCACGCCCTTGGTGATCAGCTGCTCGACCACGTCGCGGGCAAGATTGGACGGAATGGCCAGGCCCAGGCCGATATTGCCGGCCATGCTGCCCTGCGGGTTGTAGCTGGCGGTATTGATGCCGACCAACTGGCCGTTGAGGTTGACCAGTGCGCCGCCGGAGTTGCCCGGGTTGATCGAGGCATCGGTCTGGATGAAGTTCTGATAGCCCAGCCCGCGGATGCCGCTGCGGCCCACCGCCGAGACGATGCCGGAGGTGACGGTCTGGCTGAAGCCGAACGGGTTGCCGATCGCCACCACGAAGTCGCCGACGCGCAGCTGGTCGCTATTGCCCAGCGGCAGGGCGGTGAGCTTGTCAGCCGGGATGCGGATCAGGGCGATGTCGGTGTCGCGGTCCGAGCCGAGGAACTCGGCCTTGACCGTACGGCCATCGGCCAGGGTGACCTGCACGTCGTCGGCGTTCTCGACCACATGGTGATTGGTAAGCACGTAGCCGCGCGCTGCGTCGATGATCACGCCCGAGCCCAGCGACTCGTTGATGCGTTCCTGCGGCACCTGCGGGAACAGGCGGCGGAAGAACGGGTCGTCGAAGTAGGGGTTGCGGACCCGCACCACCTGCTTGGTATTGACGCTGACCACGGCCGGCATCGCCTGATCCAGCATCGGTGCCAGCGACGGCACCGCCTGCCCGGCGACTGCGGATGGCAATGCGGCGGTGGTGGGCAGTACCGTGCCCAACGTGGCGGCGTCGGCGCGGTTGTCCAGGTGGGCATTGATGGCGGTGGCGGTGAAGCCGCCAAAGGCGGCGGCCAGGGCCAGGGTCAACAGGGTTGGGATGGGTCGCATTGCCGGGGGTTCCATGCGTGGGCGCCTGAGGGCGCGCCGGTGTGGGGCGGGTTGCTGAACACGAGTGTGGCGGCGGCCACCTAAATCGGCAATGAAACCTCTGCAGTGCCGCAATCCCAAGAGGCCCAAGCCCTGCACGGAATGCAATAGTCGAACGGCAGATTTTTCGTTTGACATCACCCCGTGGGTGGGTAAGCTTGGCCTGGTCATCACCCACTAGATGTTGGGTTGATGTGAACAGCGTCCCCAAGCAGTAGGGTTTAGTGCTCGGGGTGCAAGCACCCCAACGGAAGGCGTGCAATGACCGCGACAGTGATGCAGAAAACCGGTAATTCCCGGAATCCCCTCATCCCGCCGACAGGCGCGTAAGTACGCGCCTGCGCGTCGTTGTCTTTGCTGCCCGGCCTGTTTGGGAAAAGAAAATCGCACCGCAAGGTGCCCCAGGAGAGTTTCCACAATCATGAGTACGGTGCGTCTGGAAGTGGTCAGCAATCAAACCAAGTCGGACATGATCCCTCTGCAGCCTGCCTCGCAGGACATATGGGAAAAGAAGTACCGCCTCACGACCAAGGCGGGCGAAGCGCTGGACGCCGACATCGACGGCACCTACCTGCGCGTGGCCCGCGCCCTGGCGGATGCCGAGGCGACCGACGACAAGCGTGCCTACTGGTATGAACGTTTCGCCTGGGCCCTGCGCCGTGGCGCGATCCCGGCTGGCCGCATCACCTCCAATGCCGGCGCGCAGCAGCACAAGCCGGCCACCAGCACCATCAACTGCACCGTGTCGGGCACCATCACCGACTCGATGGACGGCATCCTGGAGAAGGTCCACGAAGCGGGCCTGACCCTGAAGGCCGGCTGCGGTATCGGCTACGAGTTCAGCACCCTGCGTCCGCGCGGTGCCTTCGTCGCCGGCGCCGGCGCCTACACCTCCGGGCCGATGTCCTTCATGGATATCTACGACAAGATGTGCTTCACCGTGTCCTCGGCCGGTGGCCGTCGTGGCGCGCAGATGGGCACCTTCGATGTGTCGCACCCGGACGTGAAGGACTTCATCCGCGCCAAGCGCGAGGACGGCCGCCTGCGCCAGTTCAACCTGTCGCTGCTGATCACCGATGGCTTCATGGACGCGGTCAACACCGACGCCGACTGGCAGCTGGTGTTCCCGATCAACACCAAGGAGCAGGCCGAGCTGGACCCGTCCAGCGGTGAGGAAGTGGTGTGGCGCGAATGGCCGACCCACGAAAACTACATCGTCCGCGACGACGGCCTGGTGGCCTGCAAGGTGTATGGCCACATCCGTGCCCGTCACCTGTGGGACATGATCATGGTCTCCACCTATGACTACGCCGAGCCGGGTTTCATCCTGATCGATCGCGTCAACGAGATGAACAACAACTGGTGGTGCGAGAACATCCGCGCAACCAACCCCTGCGGCGAGCAGCCGCTGCCGCCGTATGGCGCCTGCCTGCTGGGCTCGGTGAACCTGACCAAGTTCGTGCGCGACCCGTTCACCGACAAGGCCTCGTTCGACTGGGACGAGTACAAGGAAGTGGTGCGCGTGTTCACCCGCATGCTCGACAACGTGGTCGAAGTGAACGGCCTGCCGCTGGAACAGCAGCGCAACGAGATCATGCGCAAGCGCCGCCACGGCATGGGCTTCCTCGGCCTGGGCAGCACCATGACCATGCTGCAGATGAAGTACGGCAGCACCGAGTCCTGCGAGTTCACCGAAGCCATCGCCCGCGACATGGCCGTGGCTGGCTGGGAAACCGGCCTGGAGCTGGCCCGTGAGAAGGGTGCCGCCCCGATCATGGAAGAGCAGTTCCCGGTCACCGCCGCGATGCTGCGCCAGCGCCCGGAAATGAAGAAGGACGGCTGGAAGGTCGGCCAGAAGATCGCCGGCAAGGTGCTGCACGCCCGCTACAGCCGCTACATGCAGCGCGTGGCCACGGTGGCCCCGGCGCTGGTGGAAGAACTGGCCACGGTTGGTTCGCGCTTCACCCACCACAGCTCCATTGCCCCGACCGGCACCATCAGCCTGTCGCTGGCCAACAACGCCTCCAACGGCATCGAGCCCTCGTTCGCGCACCACTACAGCCGCAACGTGATCCGCGAAGGCAAGAAGTCCAAGGAAAAGGTGGACGTGTTCTCGTTCGAGCTGCTGGCCTACCGCCAGCTGGTCAACGACAAGGCCATGCCGTTCTCCGACGAGGCTGATGCCCAGCTGCCGGACTACTTCATCAGCGCCGACGACATCTCGCCCAAGGAACACGTGGACGTGCAGGCCGCCGCGCAGAAGTGGGTGGACAGCTCGATTTCCAAGACCGCCAACGTACCGACCGATTACCCGTACGAGCAGTTCAAGGACATCTACCGCTACGCCCACGAGCAGGGCCTGAAGGGCTGCACCACCTTCCGTTTCAACCCGGCCGCCTTCCAGGGCGTGCTGGTCAAGGAAGCGGATCTTGAGAACACCACCTACCGTTTCGAGTTGGAAGACGGCCAGGTGGTGGAGGTCAAGGGCAACGAACAGATCGAGTACGACGGCGAGATGCACACTGCCGCCAACCTGTTCGACGCCCTGAAAGAAGGCTATTACGGCAAGTTCTGAGTGCCCTCATCGCCCTCCCGGCCGCGCGCTGGGAGGGCATGACGGTGGCTTCGCCGCCAGCTTCCTGTTGCGCGCTTGTTTCACGTTGCATCGGCTTCGATATAGCATCGCCACATTACAGACCCGATGCCCTTAGGAGGGCTTTATGAGCAATGGTAATGGTGTGACCGCGACCGTAACCCAGGTTGCCGAGGACGTGAAAGAAACCGTCAAGGAAACCGTCGCCCACGCGGGCGAGAGCATCGCTGCAACCGCCAGCGAGGCTGTGGTCGCAGTGAAGGCCGGCGCAAAGAAGGTTGAGGCCGGCGCCAAGAAGCAGGTGGCCAAGGTCAAGAAGGCTGTAAAGAAAGCCGAAAAGGCCGTCAAGAAGGCTGAGAAGGTCGTCGCCAAGAAAGCCAGCGCGGCCAAGAAGGAAGTAAAGAAGAAGGTCGCTTCCGTGCGCCAGAAGCTGGAAGCCGCCAAGGCCAGCGCCAAGGCAGAAGCCACCGAGTTGAAGAAGAAGGGCGCCGGCAAGCGTGCGGCGACCAAGAAGGCCATTGCCAAGGTCGAGAAGAAGGCCGCCACCAAGGTCGCCTCGGCCAAGAAGACGGTGAAGGCTGCCGAGAAGAAGGTCGCCAAGGCCGTCGGCAAGAAGGCTGCTGCCGCCAAGAAGTCGGTGAAGGCCGCCGAGAAGAAGATTGCCAAGGCTGTCGTCAAGAAGACCACCGCTGCCAAGAAAGCAGTGAAGAAGGTCGAAAAGAAGGCCGCCAAGAAGGTTGCCGCCGTCAAGAAGTCGGTGAAGGCCACTGAAAAGAAGGTCGCCAAGAAAGTAGCCGTCAGCAAGAAGACGGTTGCCAAGAAGGTTGCCCTGACCAAGAAGACCGTGGCCAAGAAGGCCGCTACCGCAAAGAAGACGGTTGCCAAGAAGGCCACCGCAGTGAAAAAGGCCGCCAAGAAGGCGACCCGCAAGTAAGCCGCACCGCGCGCCCCGTCCCGCAGGGACGGGGTTGCTGCCAATCCGTATAGCAACGCATAACCAGGATTCGTACCATGGCCGTCAAGATCGACAAGAAAATCAAGGGTTACTCCGTCGTCACTCCGGACGACAAAGCCCGTGAAGCAGCAGCGGCCAAGGCCCCGGTCACGGTGGCCCAGGACGAATCCCCGATCGACAACATCGTGCACATGCACGAGCGCATCGAGCGCCCGGAAGTGCTGATCGGCAGCACCTACAAGATCAAATCACCGCTGGTGGAGCACGCCTTCTACGTGACCATCAACGACATCGTGCTCAATCAGGGCACCGAGCACGAACTGCGCCGTCCGTTCGAGATCTTCATCAACTCCAAGTCGATGGAGCATTTCCAGTGGATCGTGGCGCTGACCCGCATCATGTCCGCGGTATTCCGTAAGGGCGGCGACGTCACCTTCATCGTTGACGAAATGAAGGCCGTGTTCGACCCGAAGGGCGGCTACTTCAAGGCGGGTGGTGTGTACATGCCGTCGCTGGTCGCCGAACTCGGCTCCATCGTCGAAGAGCACATGAAGACCATCGGCCTGCTGCACGACCCGGAAATGAGCGCCCACCAGCGCGCCCTGATCGCCGAGAAGCGCAAGCAGTTCGAAGAACGCTCAAAAAAAAACAGTGAAGTAATCGCAGCGCCGGCCACGCCGAGTGCAGCTGCAACCCCCTCCCTTTCGCAAAGCGAAGGGGAGGGTCAGGGAGGGTTGGCTTCTGAGGTTTTCGTTCTCGAAGCCGACCCGGAAAGTGCCGACAACGGCACCTTCCCAGCCGCCGCCACCATGTGCCACAAGTGCAGCACCAAGGCGTTGGTGATCATGGACGGCTGCCAGACTTGCTTGAATTGTGGGTATAGCAAGTGCGGGTGATAAGCGAGACTTTGATCTAGTAAGTGGGGCTAGATGCTTGACGGTATCTAGCCCTTCTTTTTGTGCGGAGATATCGCGAGTGTCAACTCCTTCTACACCTTAAACAAAAGTCATCGCTCCTCTGGGCTACTGCATGTACTGCGGGGCAGCGGTCGGAGAACTGATGATCGAGTGTGCACTGCGCTTACCCGGGCTACGGATTGACCGGTGCTCGGCGGGCTACGACAGGGGCACTTCCTTTGAAGCATGAAAACTGACGGCTGTGGGAATGGCGTAAACCGGCGTAAATCCAGAGTCCGGCTTGCTCTCTGGCCGTTTGTAGATGGGAGGGCTTGGGTCGCTCAGCATCAGCGGAGGAGCTACAAACTCAGTGGAGAGGGTTTTGGCGTTTGACAGTGATGGTTTCGAGCTAGATCATTGTTGTCTGATCGCATTTGCGGCGAAAGGCTGCTTAAAGGGCAGGTTGCGTTCGCAACACCATCGGTACAAGCATTGAATACATGCTCTATAACAACTTAAGGGGAAAGTGTGAAGAAGTTTTTGAAATGGATTTTTATTGCTTTTGTGGGTCTCATTGCACTGGGAATGATCATTCAGGCGACGAAGTCGCCCGAGCAGAAGGCCGCTGAAGCTGCTGAGCGTGAGAAGATCGCCGCAGAGCGTGCCGATAAGAAGAAACAAGAGGCCGCCCGAGTTGAGGCAGCAAAGGCTTCCAACGCGCAAGCTGAAGCTGTCAAGCAGGATGATGCTGAGGCTGGCGCGAAGAAAGAAAATACCGTGGTGGATAGCCTGACCGGGCCTCAGAAGAATGCGTCCCGTTCTGCAGAGCAATATCTCAGCATGGCAGGTTTTTCGCGAAACGGACTTATTCACCAACTCTCGGCAGACGCGGGAGAGGGCTATAGTGTTGCCGATGCCACTATTGCGGTGGATAGCCTGAATGCTAACTGGGACGAGCAAGCGGCCAGGTCCGCACAGCAATATCTCAGTATGCAGGGTTTCTCATGCAAGGGGCTCATCGAGCAGCTCTCGTCGAGCGCTGGAGAGAAATACACCGTGAGCCAAGCTACCCATGGCGCACGTCAAGCGGGTGCTTGCAACTAATAGTTGCCTTGGCTTGAGTAAGGGGGGCGGGTTCGGATTCCGGCTCCGCCCCTTCTTTTTGGAGAACGGGTACTGCCAAGGCGTGCCGTGGTCACTCAAGCAACGTAGCCCGGGTAAGCGCAGCACAACCGGGACTGCAGGGGCAAAGAAGTCGAGCTGGCGCTCGGCTTTTTTGTTTTTGCTGTTGCTGTTTCCTCTCGACGCCAAGGAAGGAAAACATGGGTCAGAGTCGGGTTTCCGCTCTGGCCCCACTTCGTGAGAACGGTCCTGGGGCTTACGGAGTTGGGATCGGCGTTGAGGGGAAGTGCCGGTCGGCCAGAAGAGCGAGATTGAACTAATCCCATGCAGTCGGCCCGAAAGCCACCCCGCTGACCGAGTGGGTTTACGGCGACATTTTTACCTCGGGCGCAGGGCCGAGTGGCCACTGCATCGCCGCCCACAGCGTGGGCAGTTGCGTGGAAATCTGGCTCGCGTGCTCTGGTGCGAATGTTGACCGGAGATGCAGTACCCAATCGTCGCGTATAGCGGTCCAGCTGTAGTGCAGAAGACCGGAATCGACTTGGGATGGCGTGTGCGTTATCTGCTTGGCTTGGACAAGGTTTGGAAACGGAAGCTCGGGTAGTTTCTCATCACCATCGACAGGGTCGTCGAGAAATGGCGCCATGGACGCGGCAGCGCGTGCCCTTATTTCCTCTTCGTTCAAGCCAGGAAGGGTGCTGTCATGGCGAATGCGCATGTGCACGTCTGCAGCTATGCCATTTGGCAACACGTATACGTAGTGATAGGAAGCATTGTCGCCCATCCGCGAGGCCGGGCTGATCTTTATGAGTACCCATTCGTTTGAAATAAAAGCAAAAACAGGGGTCAGAGTTGGGTTTCGGGAAATGGAAACAGGGGTCAGGGAAACAGGGGGCAGAGTCGGGTTTCCGTTCTGCCCCTTTTTTCTCCTGGTGAAGCCGACAGATGCATGTCGGCTCTGGCCCCTTGGATCATCCGCAAGCAAGATCAGCAGTACAGGACTATCTCCAGATCTCGGTAGTGATGTATCCCTAGTCTCTGCTGTTGCAGGCCTCTATGGTTGCAGTCCCATCATGCATGCCGAGCGACAGCGATCCCGTGCCGCAGGTGACAGCATGAGCAGCCCAAAGCCATCTTTGATGGTGCTCGGATTCGCCCAGACTGCAGCCAGGAAGAAAGTTGGCGTTCCAGGCAACAATGGAGCCGCTGATTCCTTCCCACTCCGCGTCCGCATGTACGGCGAATCCACCCGGATCGCCACGATAGACGGAGCCAGGGCCATCCATGACGATGCTCATGGTTGCATCGCAGAAGGCGCGTCAGGCGCTGGCGGAGAATTTTCCGCTGGATCCCGCTGTATTTGGCCGCGGGCCGCTTCCACCGCAGGAAAGCAGGGTTTGTGTTTCCCTGGCAAGAATTGATACCCCGGTGCGGGCTGCTTGTCCTCCATATCTGGCGCAGTACTTGTGAAAACAGGCGGCAGAGTCGGGTTATCGCTCTGGCCCTTTTCTGTTAAATGAACCTTTAAATCCCAAAGTAAAATTGATCTGTTTTGCGAGGGTGCGACGGCTTTAATGAGAATCGTCTTGATTATTCCGTTCTGGGGCGGAGATAACATCAGGTTGCTGTAATAGGATTGGATAATGGAAAGATACCTCGCTGAGCACATTGCCGCCTCCCTGAGGAACATGATGGCTCGTCGATTTTTCTTCTGAAATTTGGTGATGTATGCGACAGATTTTTATTGCGTTGCTCATTGTTTGTATGTTGTCCGCGTGTGTGAGCACGAAAGCCTTAAAGGCGGATCTTCCTGTGCTGCAGCAAGGCGGTCACCCAGTGGTAACCGTTGCCAAGCGAGAGCAGCCTTCGTTCACTGCGGCGACTGCCGGTAAGGCCGCGTTCGGGCTGATCGGAGCGGCCGCCATGACTTCTGCCGGGAATGCGATCGTGAGGGACAATCGTGTTGAGGACCCGGCCATGGCGATCGCGGATGTGCTCAGCCGAACGCTAGCGGAGCAGTTGTCCGTACCGGTGCGGTTGGCTGATAGTCCGCTGAAATCAACCAACCCGACCGCCATCGCCAAGCAGTACCCAGGTGCTGGCTTGCTGCTGGATATCCAGACTGTCAACTGGAGCTTTGCCTACTTTCCCAGCGACTGGAACAATTACCGGGTCATCTACAGCGTGAAAATGCGCTTGGTCGATACGCGCACGGGAAAGTTGGTGGCAGAGGGCTTGTGTACAAGGATCCCGGAGTACAGTGCTGACGCTCCCAGCTATGAGCAACTAGTCGGAAACAACGCAGTTGGTCTCAAAGAGCGCTTGAAGCGCTCTGGTGAGCAATGTCAGGAAGAGCTGAAGTCACAAGTGCTGGGCTTGTCCTGACGAAGGAAAACAGGGGGAAACAGGGGTCAGAGTCGGGCTTCCGCTCTGTCCCTGGATCGTTGCCGGGTCTTGAGTCTCCAGGACCAACTGGCCCTGCCGCAGAAAGAGCGCAATATCGATAGAGAATCGTAAAGAAATGATCCGGTATTGCTGCTGGAGTGTTGATTAATATGTATGTAGGTCAGTGTATTGCAGCAGGGGTCGCCATGAAGTATCGTTTCTTGAATCGTAAAGAAACGAGCTCTGGTCATGGCCCGTCCTCCCTCAGCTAGCGTCCTGCAACTGCTTGATCTGCTTCAAGGCGGCGATCCGGTGCCGGCCGGCGAGTTGGTCGAGAAGCTGGCCGTCTCCCGTCCCGTTCTGTCGCGGTTGGTCACGGAGGCCGGTGATCAGGTGCGCCGGGTTGGCAAGGCGCGCGCCACGGCTTACGTAGCCACTGCGCTGGTCCGGCCCAATATGTGGCCGCTCTACCGGATGGGCGCGGACGCGAACATGGAAGAGCTGGGCAACCTTCACGCGTTGCGTGGAGACAGCTTCCTTTTTGAACCCTCGGGTGATCGTCCGAACCTGATGCGTGCAGTAGATGGCCCGGCGGGCTACTTTCCGGGGCTGCCCTGGTTTCTGGATGATGTGCGTCCGCAAGGTTTCCTCGGTCGTTCCTTGGCGCATCGTTTGGGCCGGGCATTGGGCGTGCCCCAGGACCTGAAGAGTTGGCAATCGCGCGACAACCTGCTCGGCATCCTGCATGGCGGCACCAGTGTCGGCGATCTGCTGTTGGGACAGGCTGCCATCGACCGTGCGTTGCTGGATGTGGATGCGCCACTGGATCGCGTGGACGTAGCCAGCCGGCACGACGACTACGCTATACGCGCCAAGGAAGCCCTCGATGGCGAGGAAGTTGGTTCGTCTCCAGGCGGCGAGCAGCCCAAGTTCACCGCGACTGTTTTTACTACTACTGGTCGCTACGCTGCCTTGGTCAAGTTCGCGTTGCCGTCGTTGAACCCGTTGGGCGCGCGTTGGGCGGATCTGCTCGTCTGCGAGCATCTGGCCTTATCCACGCTGCGCGAGGCAGGTTTCCCGGCTTCGCGCACGCAGCTGCTGCGCAGCGACGAACATGTATTCCTTGAAGTGGAGCGGTTTGATCGCACTGCGGACGTACTGGGCCGCCGCGGTTTCGTTTCGTTGTTGGCGCTGGATGCGGCATTCATCGGTGAGGGACCACGTGACTGGGGTCTGGCCGGTGAACAGCTTGTTGACGAGCGATTGATCACTCACGACACCGCCGAGAACATGGCCCGGCTGCATTGGTTCGGCCGGCTGATTGGCAATACCGACATGCATCTCGGCAACATCGGCTTCCACCTGATCGACGATGGCCCGCTACCCCTGTGTCCTGCATACGACATGCTGCCGATGTATATGGCGCCATCCGCGCAAACCGGAAATATTCGCGCACTCGCACCGATAAACATCAATGCGCCCAGCAGAGCCGGGCAAGCACCATTCATTGCCTGGGCCGCACAGCTGGCCATGCGGTTCTGGCAGCGGGTAGCGGAATCGGAGGTTGCCCCGGAGATTCAGGCCGTAGCGCAGCAGAATATCGAGGTAGTCAGCCGTTACGCCCAACGCTTCGGCAGCTGAAAGAAAACCGGGGTCAGAGTCGGGTTTTGGATGTTCTGCAGCACGTAGTTCAAAGCCACATCCACGGCATCACTTCAGCTTGCGAACCCGCGTATCCGCCGCTACCAACACCGACCCATCCGAACCCTGCAAGCGCATCAACGGAACCGGCTTGCCGGTACGGTTGTCCAGCAGTTGTGAGTGCCGCTCGCCGCGTTGGTACAGGTGCTGTTCGCCCCACTGGCGCAGGGCGACCAGAATGGGGAACAGGCTCTCGCCCTTGGGTGTAAGCACGTACTCCTGATACGCCGTGCCGTCCGATGCGGCATGCAGCTGCAGGATGTCGGCATCCACGAGTTTGCGCAGGCGGTCGGTGAGGATGTTGCGGGCCACGCCCAGGCCGCGCTGGAAGTCGCCGAAGCGACGTACGCCGTCGAAGGCATCGCGCAGGATGAGCAGTGACCAGCGGTCGCCGACAAGGTCGAGGCTGCGGGCTACCGGGCAGAGTGAGTCGGGTTCGAGGCTGCGGCGGGACATGGCGGCTCCTGTGGCTGCATCCATTGTAGTTGCATTTTAAAACCACGGTCCGCTAGCATCTATCTGGTTGCGATTTGCAACCAGAATGGAGTCGGCAGTGAGTCTGCCTTCGCAAAGCGCTATGGAACACCGCGAGACCATTGCGCCATTGGCAGGCGATGCGTTGCCGGCAGGTCTGGTACTGCTGTTCGCCATCGCCAGTGGGCTATGCGTGGCCAATGTCTATTACGCGCAGCCCTTGTTGGACCTGCTTGCCGCATCGCTGGGCATCAGCCTGGCGGCTGTCGGCGGCGTGGTGACCGCAACCCAGATCGGCAGTGCCTTGGCCTTGCTGCTGCTGGTGCCTTTGGGCGACAGGTTGGAGCGGCGCCGCTTGGTGCTGGTGCAGCTGTTGGCCTTGGTGGTCGCGTTGCTGTGGGTGGCCTCGGCACAATCGCCTTGGCTGTTGTTGCTGGGCATGCTGGCGGTTGGTCTGCTCGGCACGGCGATGACGCAGGGGCTGATTGCCTATGCCGCCAGTGCCGCTGGCGACAACGAACGCGGGCGTGTGGTCGGCGCGGCGCAGGCTGGTGTGTTCATTGGTCTGTTGATGGCGCGGGTGGTCGCCGGTGGCGTAGCCGACCTGGGCGGTTGGCGCAGCGTCTATGTCGTTTCCGCGCTGGCAATGCTGCTGCTGGCTGGCGTGCTTCATCGCAAACTTCCCTGCTTGCCTGCAGCACCGGTGACGCTTGGCTACCTGCAGCTGATCGGCTCCATGGCGCGACTGCTGCGAGAGGAGCGGGTGCTGCAGATCCGCGGAATGCTGGCACTGCTGATGTTTGCTGCGTTCAATATCTTCTGGAGCGCACTGGTATTGCCGTTGAACGCGCCACCTTATGGCTACTCACACGCGGTGATCGGCGCATTCGGCCTGGTGGGTGTGGTCGGCGCATTGGGCGCTGCCGGTGCGGGTCGCTGGGTGGACAAGGGGCGCGGCCAGGCCATTACCGCGATGGCGCTACTGGTGCTGTTGCTGGCGTGGTGGCCCTTGTCCTTGTTGTCTGCCTCCTTGTGGGCGCTGGCGTTCGGCATTGTGTTGCTGGACCTCGGTGGTCAGGCGCTGCATGTGACCAACCAGAGCATGATTCTTCGCTTGCGGCCTGAGGCGCATAGCCGATTGGTTGGGCTGTACATGCTGTTCTATGCGATAGGCAGCGGGGCCGGCGCGATTGCCACGACGGCGACGTATGCACGGGCAGGTTGGAGTGGTGTGTGCGTGCTTGGCGCGGCGACCTGTGGCGCTGCCGGAGTGTTCTGGCTCGCCACGCGGCGCTGCATGCCGGAACAGCGCCGCTAGTGAGCGGCATCAGCTTCCATGTTGCTCCCGTGATCCGGGCAGACCACGTCCACCCGGACCGCAAGGCTGACCCGGCACTGCAAGCGGCTTGCTTGCGCGGATATTGCCCTCAGTTGCCAACGCCAATCTGCTTCATGAAAGCGGCGTTGTCCCAGTACAGGAACTCCTCCGTCATCTGTCCCGCCTCGTTCCAATGCCCAATGGTGACCATCGGCAGGCGGTACGTCTTGTTGGTCGGCTGGATCACGGTGCCGTCGGCAAGAACCATGGGTTTGCTGAAGGTGCCTTCGATGAAACCGGCGACCGCCGTCCACTCGGCATTCGCTGAGCCGAAGCGCACCGGATGCTCGGTGATCCGGTTGTCGGGCGCGAAGGTCCACATGAAGTCCAACTCTTTGATGTGGTCGGGCAAACCGGTGGTGGTGTGACCGTCGGGGTAGTGCACGACGATGTTCTTGGCATGGCTCAGGTGCAGGTCATCCCATTGCTGCTTCGTGTAGACGCGAAAATCCAGGTCATCGAAGGTGGCGAGGTTCCTGGCCAGGGCTGATGGCATTCCCTGCACCGTGGGAGTTGCTTCGCCCACCTTGCTGGCCGGCCAACTGTCGATCGGCTGGCCGCGCGCAGATGCGATGCCAACCGTGGTGAGTGCGACTGAAGCAGCGAAAGCGATTCGATTCATGGCATTCATTGAACGGCTCCTGCAAGGTGTGCGCTGAGGTAACGACGTTCGTGGTGTTGCAACCAAGGCCTACAAAGTCACAGGCCAGTTGGAAGCAGGGGAAGAGTGAGCCGCCTCGGGTTCTCAGGGCGTGAAACAGGAAAGTACACAGGACCTGGCGTTGACACCTCGGCATGCGTCTACGGCCAGCGGTAGGTGGGTTTGCGCGATATGCTTGCCGGCAACCGGTCAGGAAGCAATGGTATGGATGCCAGCAACACAACCAGGCTGTCATTTGCAGCGCTGGACCAGCGGCTACGTGAAATTCCAGAGGGGCCGGCCGGGGTGCTGAATACACCGCCGTTACTGAAGGTGCTGAATGTCATTGCCTTTGTTGGCGCCATGGTGGGTGCTACGCCGTACTTTCTAATCAAGTGGTTGGAGCCGACAGACTGGATGGTTTGGATGGCCAGGTCGGGGTTGATCGTCCTTGTCCTAGCCGGTCTTCCCGACTTCATCAGGAACTGCGGTGTCATGGGTCTGCGCTTCTGGCGCTGGCGCGATGATCAGGTTCGGCAGCTTGATCATGATCGCGAGTACTTCGAGTACATCCTGGACTGGCTGGCGAGGTTCCCAGAGACCGAGCTGGATGAGAACGAGCGTGTGGCGCGACTGTCGTTGACACAGCTTACGGCCAAGATCGGGCTGATTGCCGGTGGTCTGGACAAGCTAGGCGTGCTGCCGGTTGTTGTCTCGGCGTTCCTCTTCATTCGTCAGTGGAGCAATCCCCTTGCCATGCCTGCGTGGCAAGCCATTCTTTCGGCTTTTCTTGTGCTGCTGTACTTCATTGCGACGAGTTCGAATCTGATGCGTATCCGACTGCAGCTTTATCACAGTCTGTTGGTTGAAGCTGGGAAGCGGAAGGTTTTGTCGTAGGGAAAAGCGGAGATCCCGAATGTAGGTGCCCGGTCATCTGGTCAATGTCCCTGATCCGCAGGGCTGCAAGAGATGATGCATCTGCAGCCGCACATTCAGCTGATGCACCCAGCAGCTACAATCAGCCGGTTCCCGATTGTGCTCGGGAATGACATGGATGCAGAGAATTTACTACTTGGGGGGGAGAATGACGGTCAGGATTCTGGGTGTGTCGTTGCTTGTCGGCTTGTTGCTGGGCTGCAAACAGATGCCAGCAGGCGATGCGGGGAGCACCGTTGTTGCAGCGCCGCCGCCCGGGGTACCTGCCAAGGCCAGCGTGGATTCTGCTGCCGAGATCGTGGACACGGAGTCCTCCCCTTATGAAGAAGGCGACCCCGAGGGCGACGCCCCGACACCGGCGGCATTCGACTACGAGCCAAGCTGCGAGGAAGCGCCGTTGGCGACGCACTTTTTTACCCTGGTGGGTGGCAATACCGTTGACAACTGCGGCCGTGCCGATGCCAAGGTGACGGTGGCGTTCGATGCGCTGCTGAAGGAAGCTGCCGCGCATGACCTTGCCGATCCGGACATGCCATCACTGCGTGAGCGGCTGCTCAGCGGCCCCAGTGCACCGGGCGTGCCGAAGACACTGGGCCGCGAGACCTGGTGGTATTACACGGCCTGCCAGGCACATCAGTGCGGGACGCACCAGTTGGCAATGCTCTATCAGCCTGAACAGATGCGTCTGGTTGCCCGACTGGTTTCGCAGTGCAAGGCGGTTTGGCTGGGTAACCCCACCGCCGAACAGCGTGTGCTCATCGACGAGATACGGCCGCTGGACCCAGCATTGCTGAAGGACGACGGCACCTGCGAAGGCGCGGAGTAAGTGCCACCGCCTGCAATGCGTTGATGCGCGGACCGCAGTCCGCCACCCTCAGTTGAAGGGCTTCTCGAAGCTGCCTTCCTCAAGGCTGGGTACCAGCTGACGGAGGGCTGCCACACGCGCTTCGCTGCAGAAGCTGGGGTTAGCTTTGACCTGCGCTTCGTGGAAGCCGATGCCAACGATCTCCTGGATCATCGGATCCTGCTGGTACTGTGCCTGCAAGGCGTCCATGGCCTTGTCCTTGTCCACGGCAACGCCACAGGCGCTGGCCGCGGCGACACGTGACCAGGCGAACTGCAGGTTCGGATCCCAGCCCATCGCGTCCGCACCGGTGAAGCCGTTGTCATAGTGGTACTCATAGACGTTGGCCTTGATCTTGTGGGCACTCATGCCGCCGCTGCCTTTGTAGGAGCCATAGTCGGCAGCCAGCAGGGCAGGCGATGCGAGCAGTGTGATCAGTGCGACGGTCAATGTCGTCTTCATTGGAACTCCTTGGATCTCGATGGGGATGATACCGGCCGTTTTCCCGTGCATAGCGCACACGACCGCCCGATACAGCGGCCAGCGCAGTGGTTTCTTTAGTGTGCGTGGCTATAAGGACTGGGTGCTGGCGTTGCGATGCCGTCCATATTGCGAAGGCTTTATCATGCGCGGCCAGGCACAGGGAGAGGTGATGTGATCAAGCAGATGCATGGAGTCGAGATTGGTGTGGCGCGGCATACGTCGGCGGCAAAGAGGGGCGCCGCATGAGCTACCTGCTGACCCTGTTCCTTCTGATGGCACACGCAGGGATGAGTACTGCGGCGGTATCGCAACCTGGTGCCGTCATCGGGATTGGATTGACTGCAGTAACGCCTGCTGTCGCCACCGCAGTGATCGCACCAATGGCCTCTGCTGCGGTTGTGCCGCAGCCTGACGCTGAAGCAGAGCAGCGGCGGGACATGGGCAAGGGCGTACTCTTCCTGGTGGCCTGCTTCGTGGTGATCTTCACCTTGATTGGATGGCTGGCAACCCACTTTTCGCGTGAGAAGGCCGGGAAAGCGGCGCCGCCACTACCGCGTGTTCCGGTGCGCATGCATTGGTATGACGGCACCCAGCTGCCAATCGCGGATTGGGACCGTATCAGTGAGGACGCGCCGGCGGGACTGGATGCCGACGCCACGCATATCCACCGCACCTCGGCGGCCAAGGAGTGGCTGGAAGCGCTCAACCAGCAGTTGGGGGAGCATTACCGGATCACCGAGTCCGCCGACTTCCTGCTGTTGTCGAACCTGATGGACAGGCCCGGCGAGGTATTCCTCGCGACCTGTCAGCGGCTGCTATCGCGGATCAATCGCAGCCTTGGCGATCTTGCAGTCGCGCCTGGCCTTGGCAAGCATGTGGTGATGGTGTTTGCCGACCAGGAGGACTATTACGCCTACGTATCGCATTACTACCCGGATGGCGGCGAGTACGCCATGTCATCGGGCATGTTCATCAAGGCGGGATACGGGCACTTTGTGATGCCGCTGGAGATCCTTGATTCGATGGAGCCGGTGATCGCCCATGAGCTCACGCACTGCCTGCTGCAACACCTGCCGATTCCGGCGTGGTTGAACGAGGGCTTGGCCGTCAACACCGAGCACACCTTGTATCCACAGCTGGCGGCCCCTGGCGCACAGATGTACTTCCCGCATGAGATTGCAGCGCAACATGCGGCTTACTGGAACGAAGAGAGCATCCAGGCGTTCTGGTCGGGGAAGTCATTTCTGGCTGCGGACGATGGCAACCGGCTCTCCTACGATCTGGCGAAGAAGATCACCGCGCTTGCGGCCGGTGATGAGCGTGCATTCCGCAGGTTCGTGGTGGCAGCGCAGATGAACGATGGCGGTTTGGCAGCGGAGCAGCACCTCGGTTATCCCATCCAGAACCTGCTTGAGGCGGTATTGGGTGAAGGCGAGTGGACGCCGCGGCCGGAGTCGTGGAAGCAGGGTGTGGAGCGGGGGCAGTTCAAGGCTGGAGATCAGTCGAGGAGTTGATACTGGTTCGTGCCGATGCGCTTCACGCGCAGGAATTCACCATCCTCTGGTGTGTTCACTTCAATCGTCTCCTCGACCCATTCGTCGGAATACACCACGCCTGTTTCTGTCTGGAAGCATGGGTTCCAGGAAATCTCATAGATGGGCTGGTCACTATCAGCGGTGTAGCGAACGCTGAAGACGATCAGCAATGGCTGTGTGAGTTCCAGGCGATTGGCATGCTTCCAGAACGAAGGGTGTCGTGCCGCGGACACCGCTGATGCAAAGGCCAGCGCGCATGGAATCTCCGCGAAGGCTTCGTTGATGGTCTGCCGGGCGGCGGCGAGCTTGCGCTGCATGGGGTAGGCGTCAACGTACTCGACGAAGATCAGCGTGGATCCATGCTGGAACTCGCAGACCTCGGGTGTTTGCCCGGTCCAATGGCCAAGCATGTTCTGCGGCAGAAGCGAGATCGACATCAAGTCTGGATCCGGATTGCGGGAGTGGCGTCCGTCGCGGATGTGCCGCAGTCCGTAGGCCATGCGGGAATTATAGTCGTGGCGAGCCGCTTGAACCGGGGATTGTAGGAGCGACGTGAGTCGCGAAGCTGGGTATCGTTGCGCGCCCGCGTGCGATGCAATTGCATGGACTTGGCGGCCTTGGGATTTCCAGCTTCGCGGCTTACGCCGCTCCTACAAACAGCAGGATCAGGCTGCGGCGCTGTACGGCGGATAGTCGATGTAGCCCTTGCTGGTGCCGCCGTAGAAGGTGCTTGGATCTGCCTTGGCCAGCGGGTGGCCGTGGCGCAGGCGCTCGACCAGATCCGGGTTGCTGATGAACGGGACGCCGAAGCCGGCCATGTCGATCAAGCCTTCTTCGATCAACGTCTCCGCTGATTCGCGGTCCAGTCCACCGGCCAGGATCAAGGTGGTTTCCGGCAGCTTGCTGCGAATGGTCTTGAGCAGGTTGTTGAAGCCGGCCTGGCTGGGCGCGCTGCTTGAGTAACCGGCCTGGTTCATCAGGTGCACGAAGCCCAGCTTGCGCTTGCCGATGGCGTCGGCGAGCGCGGTGTAGGTTTCATCGGTCTGCGGGTAGGCCGGCATGTCGAAGATGTTGCCGTAGGGCGAAAGACGGATGCCGGTGCGGTCCGCACCGATGCGCGCGACGATGGCGTCGATCACTTCCAGGGTGAAGCGGATGCGGTTCTCCAGCGTGGCCGCCGAGTACTGATCGCTGCGGTCGTTGACCAGCGGGTTGAGGAACTGCTCGTGCAGGTAGCCGTTGGCACCGTGGATTTCCACGCCGTCAAAACCCGCATCAATCGCGTTCTGCGCGGCCTGCGCAAAGTCGTTGACCACGCGCGCGACTTCCTCGGTGCTCAGCTGGCGCGGCGCGGGTGCATCGACCATGCCCGGCTGGCCTTCTTCGTTGTAGCCGAAGGCCTTGGCGTTCGCAGGCTGCTTGCTGCTGGCGCTGACCGGCGTGCGGCCGTCGTGCTGGATGGAGGGATGCGACATACGGCCGACGTGCCACAGCTGGGCGACGATCTTGCCGCCCAGCGCGTGCACCGAATTGGTGGTCAGGCGCCAGCCTTCGATCTGCTCGGGGGTGTAGATGCCGGGGTTGAACAGATAGCCCTGGCCTTCGCGCGAGATCGGCGTGCCTTCGCTGACGATCAGGCCGGCCGTGGCGCGCTGCGCGTAATAGAGTGCAACGCGCTCGTCTGCGATATCGTCCGGCGCGCGTGCACGGGTCATAGGCGCCATGGCGATACGGTTGGAGAGCTTGGTGCCGGCGAGGTCGTAGGACTCGAATAGCTTGGTCATTTAAGTGTTCCAGGTGGATCTGAGCGGGGAAGGACGATGGTTCGCAGACGACTGCAAGCAAGCAGCTGTCGCGGCATGCATGGCCAAAACATGGGCATGGGAGCGAGCTGCCACAACCGGACGCGGTGGGAAACAGAGTTGCGGTTTGTGCAACGTCTGCGGGCCGAAGCCGGTGTTGTGGGAGCGATGTAAGTCGCGAAACTGGTAGTGGTTGACGGGCTCGCGGTGACTGAGACCACCTGTGCTGCGGCATTCTCAGCTTCGCGGCTGACGCCGCTCCTACAAACCGATAGCTGGCGCCCGCGCCTTCACCTGTTGATCTTGCCTATTCAGGACGCAGCCCATACGCTCCACGCACCATACACAGGGGATGTTGCATGGCTGTTCGTGGATTTCTGTTCTCCGCTTCCATTGCCTTGGCCTTGTCGGCCTGCGGTGCGATCGAGGCGTCAGCGCCGGCGTTGCCCAACGCCAACGCGGGCCAATGTCAGAAGGACATTGACTGCAAGGGGGACCGGATCTGCGAACACGGCACCTGTGCTGCACCGGCTGCGACGGTGGCCGAACAGGCTCCAGCACCCATCACGGCCAGCGTTCCCGCAGCGCATATTTCTGCTGATGACGAGAAGGCCGCGCTCGCGCAGGCCGTCGCCGCTTACATCGCACAGAGCAAGGCCGAAGCCATCGAGACCTCGCTGATCGAGTCGGAAGAGTTCCGCAAGCTGGTGCGTGGCGACATCAATGGTGATGGTTTGGCCGATCTGGTGGCGAGCACCTTGTTTGCCATCGAAGGCAGCAATACCGACTTCCAGCAGCTGTTTGTCTTCGAGCAGCGCGACGGCAAGCTGGTGTTGGTCGACAGCAGCGCCGCGGAAGCGGGCAAGCTGGCCGACTTCGATATTGCCGGCGGCAAGCTGCAGGTCAGCTATCTGGATTATGCCGACGATGATTCGCGATGCTGCCCGAGCATCGAGTACAAGAAGCAGTTCGTCATTGCCGCTGGCAAGCTAGGGCAGCGCGGGTGAGAGCGGGGCCAGCGGGCTGCCGCTGACTTTTGTGGGAGCGGCGTAAGCCGCGAAGCTGATGATCCAGCAGTTCGGATGGACGCACCGCTGCGTCAGGCATCAGTGGCTTGGCGGGGTTCCCCGCGGCCACAAAAGTCCGCGGCCCCCCCCGGGCCCCCCGGGCACCCCCGCTGGCCGAGCTTGGCCCCGGGAAATGCGGCCTGCGTGTTGTT
>NZ_JBRREF010000034.1:0-46121 GCF_056760135.1 Stenotrophomonas sp. STEN023
CCCCCCCCCCCCCCCCCCCCCCCCCCCCCCCCCCCCCCCCCCCCCCCCCCCCCCCCCCCCCCCCCCCCCCCCCCCCCCCCCCCCCCCCCCCCCCCCCCCCCCCCCCCCCACTACAGGTGGGGCTTGCCTATTCCTGGTTGGTGTGGAACGAGGCCAGTCGGGCTTCCATTGCCGCGTGCTGGCTGTCGCCGCCGTGCAGGCGCATGAAGTTCTCGGCGCTGACCGGGCGTCCCAGCAGGTAGCCCTGTAGATGGTCGCAGCCCAGCCGCTCGACATAGGAGCGCTGTCCCTGGGTTTCGATGCCCTCGGCAACCACCTGCAGGTTCAGTGCGTGGCCCAGTGCGACGATGGCCGAGACAATCACCACATCCTCGTCGCTTTCCTCCAGTGCCAGCACGAAGGCGCGGTCGATCTTGATCTCGGTGGCCGGCAGGCGCTTGAGGTGAAGCAGGCTGGAAACGCCGGTACCGAAGTCATCGATCGAGATGCCCACGCCCAGCCCGGCAACGCTGCGCAGGACCGAGATGGCATTGTCGGCATCACGCATCACCGCGGTTTCGCTGACCTCCAGGATCAGCCGTGATGGCTCCAGCTCGCTGTGGTCCAATGCGGCGCGGACATCTTCCAGTAGCTTGGGCGAGCCCAGCTGGCGGCCGGACAGATTGACCGACACCCGCCATTCCCCGTTGCCGGCATCCTGCCAGCTACGCATCTGCCGGCAGGCTTCGTCCAGCACCCAGTTGCCGATGGTGTCCATCAATCCGCTCTGCTCGGTCAGGCGGATAATGCGATCTGCCGGGATGTAGCCGTGTTCGGGGTGGCGCCAGCGGATCAAGGCCTCGGCGCCGCTGATGCGGCCGCTGTCGGCATGTACCCGGGGTTGGTAGTGCAGGGACAGCTGCGCGGTGCCCAGCGCCTTGCGCAGGTCTTCCAGCAAGCGCCGATCCTGCTCGACGTTGTCGTTCATCCAGTCGGCGAACACGGCGTGGCTGTTGCGTGCGGACTGCCGGGAATAGGCCATGGCGGTTTCGGCCATGGCGATCAGCTGTGCGGCGCTGTTGCCGTGCTGTGGATGTTGGGCGATGCCGAGGCTGGCGGTGATGCGCAGGTCGCGCCCGGCAACGCGCACCGAATTGACCGCCAGAATGATGCGCTCGGCCTGGACATCAATGTCCTCGGGGCGCTTCAGCAAGCCTGCGATGACGAACTGGTCACCGCCCAGGCGCCCGACCAGATCCTCGGCCGGCAGCAGTTGCCGCAGGCGCTCGCCGATGTCGACCAATGCTGCATCACCGGTTTGTGAGCCAAAGGTGCCATTGATGTGGCGAAAGCCGTCCAGGTCGATGGAGATCACCGCCAGCGCTTGCCCGCCCTGCAGCATCTGCTCGATGCGCTCGTGCGAGAGCTGGCGGTTGGGCAGGCGGGTCAGGGAGTCGTGCAGGCTGGCATGGAACAGCTCCTTGCGCGCATCGTCCAGCGAGGCCGACAGCATCGAGTTGCGCAGGTGCAGCAGGCGCGCCTGCATCCGTTGTTCGAACAGGGAGATGGTCAGCACCACCGCCATCACGCCGACGGTCAGCAATACCACACAGGCGGCCAGCCACTCGGTCGGCACGCCACCGCTGGTGGCAGCTGCGCACACCGAATTGGCCGGGAAGCGCGCAGCGGCCATGCCGGTGTAATGCATGCCGACAATGGCCAGGCCCATAACGGCGGCGGCAATCAGGCGTAGTGGCATGGACTGTTCGACCGCGCGCAGGCGGAAGGCGATATACAGCGCGCTCCACGACGCGCCTACGGCAATGATGATCGACAGCGCGAACCAGATGCGGTCGTAGTCGATGCCGGGCGTCATCTTCAGCGCCGACATACCGACGTAATGCATCCAGGCGATGCCCAGGCCCATCAGCAGCGCACCCAGCGCCAGGCGCAGGTGCGGCAGGGTTGGTCGCGAGACCAGCCACAGCGCAAAGATCGAGGCGGCCACCGCCACCAGCAGCGACTCCAGGGTCAACCACAGGTCGTAGCCGAGCGGGATTGGCAGGCGGAAGGCCAGCATGCCGACGAAGTGCATCGACCAGATGCCGGCTCCCATCGCCACACCGCCGGCCAACAACCAGCGGGCAGCAACACGTCGTGGTTGCGAGGCAGACACCCGCGAGGCCATGTCCAATGCCGTGAACGAGGCAAGGATCGCCACCAGGATGGACAACACGACAAACAACGGGTTGTAGCTGCCAACGAGCATCAAACCCTCTCCCTAATTGTCGTACCGCGGTTGCGGCAGCCGACGCTGCCGTGTTCGGTGCCGCATTCCCCTGCGGCGCCCGACTGTACCCGGACTATCCACGGGTATAGGGAAAGCAGCAAGAGGGGGTTCAGGCAATAACAAGGCCAGAACGTTGAGCTGAGTAGGGCGTCACATTGTCACCTGCCGCGCCGTATCAAAGGCGGTGTTGAACAGGCGTTGGACTGGTGCGCCCATTTCCCCTGCCAGCAAGGTCAGCAGGGACAGCCCCAGCAGCAGTGCTACCGGCAGGCCGAGCTGCATCGGATTGAGTGCTGGCGCTGCACGGGCAAGCACGCCGAAGGCCAGGTTGATTGCCAGCATCGCCACCACCAGCGGCAGGGCCAGTGACAGCGCACCGCGAAAGATCTGCAGCGCCAGGGTCGGGGCCAGGGCGGCGACCGCATGTGGGTCGGGCAGGGCGGTGCCGATCGGCAAGGCTTTGTAGCTGTCCACCAGTAGCGAGATCAGTGCCAGATGGCCGTTGCTGGTGAAGAACAGCAAGCCGAACATAAGATAGAACCATTGCCCGATCACACCGGAGCTGCCGCCGCGCATCGGGTCGGCCATCTGCGCGAAGGCCAGGCCGGTGCTTTGCGCGATCATTTCACCAGCCATTGCGCCGGCTTCGAAGATCAGCCGCAGCAGAAAGCCGATGCTGACCCCGACTGCGACCTCGCGCAGGACACTGAGTACGGTGGCCGAGTCGAAACCATTGAAGATCGGCACCGGCGGTAAAACCGGCGACAAGGCGACGGACAAGGCAACCGCCAGCATGGCTCGCACCCGCGCCGGCACCGCGCGGGTGCCGAGCATGGGCATGGCCATCAGCATTGCGCCGATGCGCAGCATGATCCACAGGGTGTTGCCGATGATGGCAAACGCCTGTTGGCCGTCGATGACCGTCTGCGTGACCGAATCCATGCCGCTAGCCGATCAGGTGTGGAATGCGTTGGAACAGCAGGATGGTGAACTCGACCAGATGGCCGAGCAGCAGGCTGCCCAGCGCAAACAATGCAGCGGTCAGCGCGGCTGCCTTGGCGACGAAGGCGATGGTGGGTTCATTGAGCTGGGTCGCAGCCTGGACGACGCCGACCACCACGCCGACAACCAGTACGACAAGCAGCAGTGGACCGGCAATCCACAGCGTGGCGACAAGGCCGCCGCGCAGTTCGGTGAGGGCAAGTTCGGGACTCATGGCCAGGGCAGATGCAAGAGCGGTGCCAGAGTCCAGGCGCCGGTTTTTTGGCCCTGCCGGTGTAGAGCCGAGCCGTGCTCGGCTGGGGCGTTACCGGGAAGGCCTCTGCCGAGCATGGCTCGGCACTGCATTCGCCGCCGCCGCGGCGGCACGGTACTCCTTCCCCACTGCCTCCAATCCGGCGATTGCGAAGCTGTGCAGGTGTGCGACCAGCGGTCGCGACGGGCCCCGCATCACCGGCTGCAAAGGTCCAGGCAGGTCATGGCCGATCACGATCAGCATCATGCAGGGAGCTGCAACGCTCAGCAGGCAGCGCAGCAGGGCGGGATCATCGGTCGGAATGCCGGAGATCTCGCTGAGGATCTGCGCAATGGCCACGATCTTCGGCGGGACTGCTTCATCCAGCAGCACCTGCAGGTGCGAAGAGGGTGCCATCAGCTCGCGTGCCAGTACCCGCGGCGCCCAGGCCTCGGGTTGCTGTGCGCGTTCGACCAGCCCCGTCAGCAACGCGTGCAGGCGTTGCTGGGCGTTGCGGCCGCTGGCAGCGATTCGCTGCAGATCCTCCAGATCGAGGATCTGTCGGTGCGCTTCCAGCAGCACGGCCTGATACAGACCGTTACGGCTGCCGAAGTGATAGTTGATGGAAGCCAGATCGGCGCCGGCGCGTTGGGCTATGGCCTTGCCGGTGGTCTCAGCGAAGCCCTGCTGCGAGAAAAGCTGGCCGGCAGCCTGCAGCAGGCGGGCACGGGTCGCTTCGCCGTCGGTACGGGGGCTGCGTGACGATGTTTTCTGTGTGCTCATTGCGTGGCAAGTTTAGCGTGGTCAACGGATTCGTCATGCCCACTTTAAATTAAATTTAATTTGAACTAGGCTGCGAACTGTACCCCTGCCCATCTGCGGATGCGTCCCGATGAAAAAGCCCGTCCTCGTTGTTGTGGCCGCCGCGGTGGTGCTCGCAGCCTTGCTTGCATGGTGGTGGGGCGGGCGCGACAAGCAGGCCGATGGTGTTCTGCACTTGCAGGGCAATGTGGACATCCGCCAGGTATCGTTGGCCTTCGACGGTAGCGGCAGGGTGCAGGACGTGCGGGTTGAGGAGGGTGACAAGGTCAAGGCCGGCGATGTGCTGGCCACGCTCGACACCCGCACCCTGCAGCTGCAGGCCGATCAAGCCAAGGCCCAGATCCAGACCCAGCAACAGACGGTGGCGCGGCTGCACAACGGCGCACGGCCGCAGGAAGTCGTGCAGGCCAGGAGTCAGTTGGTTGCAGCGCAGGCCGATGCAGCGCGCGCAGCGCAGGACCTGCAGCGGCTGCAGGGCGTGGCCAGCGCCACTGATGGGCGCGGTGTAAGTGCACAGGAAATGGACCGTGCACGCAGTGTGGCGAAAGTGGCGGCTGCGACGGTTGAATTGCAGCAACAGGCGCTGGCGTTGGTGCAACAGGGGCCGCGCAAGGAAGACATCGCCGCCGCCGAAGCACAGCTGCAGGCAGCCGATGCGCAGCTCGCGTTGCTGCAGCACCAGATAGCGCAAGGTCAGCTCATCGCACCGGTGGCAGCGGTGGTGCGCTCGCGGCTGGTGGAAGTGGGTGACATGGCCGGTCCGCAACGCGCAGCGTTCGCGCTGGCGTTGACTCAGCCGAAGTGGGTTCGGGTATTTGCCAGCGAGACCGAGCTTGGTCGCATCCGCAGCGGTCAGCCCGCGCAGGTGAGCAGTGACAGCCATCCCGACAAACCGGTGGCGGGCAAGGTCGGCTTCATCTCGTCGGTGGCCGAGTTCACCCCGAAGTCCGTACAGACCGAAGAACTGCGCACCAGCCTGGTCTATGAGGTACGGGTGG
Source organism: Stenotrophomonas sp. STEN023 (assembly GCF_056760135.1). NCBI lineage: Bacteria > Pseudomonadati > Pseudomonadota > Gammaproteobacteria > Lysobacterales > Lysobacteraceae > Stenotrophomonas > Stenotrophomonas sp. STEN023. The sequence goes on from NZ_JBRREF010000034.1 coordinate 5,324, forward strand.
TGGTCGAGGATCCGCAGGATCAGCTGCGCCTGGGCCAGCCGGTAAGCGTGCGGCTGCAGGAGGCCGCACGCTGATGGACGCGGCCGCCGCCACGGTTGTCGCGGTCGACCTGCGCAAGTGTTTTCCGGCCGCCGCTGGCGGACAGCTGGAGGCGCTTGCCGGGGTTACCCTGAGCGTGCGCAAGGGCGAGCTGACTGCACTGGTTGGACCGGATGGTGCGGGCAAGACCACCTTTCTGCGCATGGTTGCCGGTTTGCTGCCGGCCGATGGCGGTGAGCTGCAGGTGCTGGGCTATGACGTGGCAAGACGCCCGCAGCAGGTGCAGGACCGTATCAGCTACATGCCGCAGCGCTTCGGCCTGTATGAAGACTTGAGTGTGCAGGAGAACCTGGATCTGTACGCAGACCTGCATGGCGTGCCGCTGACCGAGCGCCATGCGCGCTTTGAACGTCTGTTGCAGATGACCGATCTGGCAGCGTTCAAACAGCGACCGGCCGGAAAACTGTCTGGTGGCATGAAGCAGAAGCTGGGCCTGGCCTGCACTCTTGTGCGTTCACCGGAGCTGTTGCTGCTGGACGAACCCAGCGTCGGTGTGGACCCGCTGTCGCGGCGTGAATTGTGGAAGATCATCCAGCAGCTGGTGCAGGAGGAACAGCTCAGCGTGCTGGTCAGCACCGCCTATATGGACGAGGCCGAACGCTGCGAGCAGATATTCGTGCTGCACCAAGGGCGTTTGCTGGCGCAGGGCAATCCAGCCGCGCTGACCGGCAAGGCGCAGGGCCTGACCTGGACGGTCGCACCAGCGTCGCTGCTGCCGCCGCGCGACCTGCAGGCGCAGCTGATCGACGATACGCGCCACGTGCTGGATGCGGTGCCGCGTGCCGGCTCGGTTCGCTTCATCCTGCAACCGGGCGCAACACCGTCAGATATCGCCGGGTTGCTGCAAGGCCAGCCGCCCAGCCAGCGGCCAGCAGAGCTGGAAGACGCCTTCATGATGCTGCTGCGGGCGCAGGAATCGCCAGCGTCGTTGCCGGTGGCGGACCTCGCACCGATAGCAAACGCGCAGGATGATGCGCCGGTCATCGTGGTGCGCGATCTGGTGCGTCGCTTCGGTGACTTCACCGCGGTGGCGAGCACCAGTTTCGATGTGCATCGTGGCGAGATATTCGGGCTGCTCGGCCCCAATGGCGCGGGCAAGACGACTACCTTCCGCATGCTCTGTGGACTGCTTCCCGCCAGCAGCGGGCATCTGGAAGTAGCCGGTCTGAATCTGCGCAGCGCCCGTGCCCAGGCCCGCGCACGCATTGGCTATGTCTCACAGAAATTCGCCCTCTACGCCAACCTCACAGTACGCGAGAACCTGGAGTTCTTCGGTGGCGCCTATGGCTTGGGCGGCGCGCAGCTACGCCAGCGCATTGCCGAGGCCATCAGCCGTTTCGACCTGCAGGGCGACGCCCGCAGCGGCGAGTTGCCGGCCGGCTTCAAACAGCGTCTGGCGATGGCGGTAGGCTTGCTGCATGCGCCGGAGATCCTGTTTCTGGATGAGCCGACCAGTGGCATCGATCCGCTGGCGCGGCGTGCGTTCTGGCGCACCATCACCGGGCTGGCGCAGCAGGGCGTGACCATCATCGTCACCACTCACTTCATGGAGGAGGCCGAGTACTGCGACCGCATCGCCATCCAGGACGCAGGCGAACTGCTTGCATTGGGAACACCGCAGCAGGTGCGTGAGCAGGCCGGCGCTGATGGTGTCGATATGAATGCTGCCTTCATCGGCATTGTCGAACAGGCCCGCGCCCAGCGCAGCGCCGCTGCCGGCGGCAGGGCGGCGTGATGTCCGGCTTCCTGTCCCGTTTGTGGGCGCTGCTGCGCAAGGAGACCCGGCAAATGCTGCGCGAGCGCAGCAGCCTTGCAGTGGGCCTGTTGTTGCCGGCGGCTTTGATCCTGCTGTTCGGCTACGGGCTGTCGTTCGATGTCAGCAACGCGCCGGTTGCGGTGGTGCTGGACGAGCGCTCGCCGACCACGCAATCGCTGGTCGCAGGGCTGCAGGGCTCGCCGTATCTGGCGCCTGTGCAGGTCCGTGACATGAGCGCTGCAGTGGACTTGATGCGGCAAGGCAAGGTCGGCGGCATCGTGCATGTGCCGGTGGACTTCAGCCGACGCATGGCCGATGGCAATGCGCAGGTGCAGCTGATCCTCAACGGCGTGGATGCCAATACGGCGCGGACCCTGGAAGGCTATGTGGGCGGCGCCTTGGCGACGCAGCTGCAAACCACATTCGATCGGCAAGGCAGCAGCCGTGCGGGCGGCGGCGTCAATGTGATCCAGCGTATGTGGTTCAACGAGGCAAGCACCAGTACCTGGTACCTGGTGCCGGGCTTGATCGTATTGGTGATGACCTTGATCGGCGCCTTCCTGACCTCGCTGCTGGTCGCCCGCGAATGGGAGCGCGGCACCTTGGAAGCACTGTTCGTTACGCCGGTGCGGCCGACCGAGCTGGTGCTGGCCAAGCTGCTGCCCTATCTCGGTATCGGCGCGATCAACCTGGCGATCTGCCTGCTGACTGCGCGCTTTTTGTTCGAGGTGCCGATGCGCGGCTCGCTGTTTGCAATCGTGGTCAGTTCACTGCTGTACCTGACCGTGTCGCTGCTGCTTGGCTTGTTCATATCGGCGGTGACCCGCAATCAGTTCCAGGCCAGTCAGGTTGCACTGCTGACCAGTTTCATGCCGGCGATGATGCTGTCCGGTTTTGTATTCGATCTGCGCAACATGCCAATGGCGGTGCAGGTCATCAGCCAGTTGCTGCCTGCCACCCACTTCATGGGGCTGATCAAGTCGCTGTTCCTGACTGGCGACAACTGGCTGTTGTTCCTGCAGAAATCAGCCATTCTGCTGCTGTATGCGATCCTGCTGTTTGCCGGCACCCGCTACAAACTGCGCAAGCGGCTGGTGTAAGCATGGACGCCATTGCCATCTATATCCGTCGCATTGCCTTCCTGTGCAGGAAGGAGTTGATCACCCTGCTGAAGGAGCCTTCCAGCCGCGCCATGCTGTTCATGCCGGCACTGATGCAGGCGCTGTTGTTTGGCTACGGCGCGACCTTCGATCTGCGCCATGTGCCGTACGTGGTGCTCGACCTCAGTGGCGGACAGGCGTCAAGCGAGCTGCTTTCGCGGGTGGATGGTGCGGGCATGTTCGAGCGCGTCGCCACGCTGGACTCGTCGATGCAGATTGCAGGCGTGATTGACGCCAATGAAGCGCTGCTGGTGATCAGCATCGCGGATGATTTTGAACAACGGCTCGCGTCAGGGCAGAGCGCGCCGCTGCAGTTGATCATGGACGGCCGCAATTCGACCACCGCAGGTGCCGCTGCCGGTTACATCGGTTCCATCGTCGCCGACTTCAACCAGGCGCGCGCTGCCGGTGGGCAGGCGGTGCAGCTGGTCACCCGCAGCTGGTACAACCCCAATCTGGAATCGCGCTGGCAATTGATGCCAGCGCTGATCGCCGCCCTGAGCATGTTGCAGACCTTGCTGATCGCGGCGCTGTCGGTGGCGCGCGAACGCGAGCAGGGCACCTTCGATCAGCTGCTGGTCACCCCGCTGACGCCGATGCAGATCCTGATCGGCAAGGCCTTGCCGTCGATCCTGGTGGGCCTGGTGCAGTCCACCATCATCCTGCTGATCATCCGCTTCTGGTTCCAGATTCCGATGGCCGGGTCGGTGGGCGTGCTGTATCTGGCGCTGGCGGTATTCACCGTGGCGTCGGTTGGTATTGGTCTATCGATCTCCGCGGTGGCCGCCAACATGCAGCAGGCCATGCTCTACACCTTCCTGTTGATCATGCCGTTGATGCTGCTATCGGGCTTGATGACGCCTGTGGCCAACATGCCCAAGGTGCTGCAGTTGGCAACCTATGCCAATCCACTGCGTTTTGGCATCGACCTGGTCCGCCGGGTCTATCTGGAAGGCGCCGGCCTGCAGGAAGTGGGCTTCAACTTCATCCCCATGCTGGCGGTAGCGGCGATTACCTTGCCGTTGGCGGCGTGGCTGTTCCGTAACCGGCTCACCTAGGACGCGATCCATGTTCCCGCACTTACGCTCACTGTTGAACGCGTCACTGCTGCTGTCGCCGCTTGCTGCTGGCCTGATGCTTGGCGGCTGCGCGGTCGGGCCGGACTTCGTGCGTCCGGACGCAGCGGCGCCCACGGACTGGACGCAATGGCGGGGTGGTGACGCGTCACTAAATGCCGAAGCCAATACGCAGGCGCTGCAGCCGGAGTGGTGGAGGCAGCTGTCCGATCCGACCCTGGATGAACTACAACGGCGCGCCTTGCAGGCGAGCCCGGACCTGCGCACGGCAGCCTTGCACTTTGCCCAGGCGCGCGCGCAGCGGCGCACCGTTGCCGCGCAGCGCGGCGTGGATGTGGCTGCCTCGGCCGGCGTCAATCGCCAGCGGCAAAGCGAGAACGGTGCGGGTACGCGCATGCTCGATATCCTCAGCAATGATAGCGACGCGCTGAAACAACTGCTGGCAGAGCCGTTCAACCTGTACCAGGCCGGCTTTGATGCGTCCTGGGAGCTGGATCTATGGGGCAGGGTGCGGCGCTCGATCGAGGCGGCCGATGCCGGGGTGGCGCAGCAGGCGGCCTTGTTGGATCTGGCCAGGCTCAGCGTCAGCAGCGAAGTGGCACGCAGTTATGTGCAGTTGCGTGCCGCACAGCGCCAGATCGAACTGGCTGGCGAGGACATCGCTGCATTGGAAGAGCGCTTGTCGCTGCTGCAGGCGCGGGTGGACGGTGGCCTGCAGGATCATCTGGATCTGGACCGTCAGCGGGCCGATCTGGCTGCGGTACGTGCGCGCTTGCCCGGTCTGCTGGCCGAGCAAGCCAGCAGCAGCAACCAACTTGCGCTATTGCTCGGCGAGCGCCCCGGCGCATTGCACAGCCAGCTTGCAGCGCCGGTGGTTGCCGCCAGCGACGCGCTACCGGATCTATCGCTGGGCCTGCCATCGGAAGTGGCGCAGCGACGCCCGGATATCCGCGCCGCGCAGGCACGCCTGCAACAGGCAACGGCGAGCATTGGTGTTGCCCAGGCCGATCTGTATCCAAGCATCCGGCTCGGTGCCAAATTCGGTTACGAGTCGTATCTGTCCGGCGAGTTCTCGGACTGGGGCAGCCGCACCTGGTCGATCGGCCCGGTGCTGAACCTGCCACTGTTCGATCACGGTCGGCGCAAGAGTGTGCTGCAGCTGCGTGAGCTGGAACAACAGGAAGCTGCGGTGGCCTACCAGAAGACCGTGCTGCAGGCCTGGCAGGAGATCGACAATGCCTTGAACGGTTACGCCGCCGCCCAGCAGCAGCGCACGCAGCTGCGTGTGCGCGAGCAGGCCACGGCCGATGCCTACAAGATCGCCCAGGCCCGGCACGATGCAGGCTTGATCGACTTCCTGGCGGTGCTTGATGCACGCAGAGGCTATCTGCAGACGCGGCGTGACCTGGTTGATAGCGAGGCGCTGCTGCGCAGCCAGTTCATTGCCGTCAACAAAGCCTTGGGCAATGCGCCACCAGTGCACGAGTGACCGATAGCGAGACCTGGGCGGCCGCGGGCGCGATGGGTGAACGCTGCCCATCTGCGGCTACACTCGATCAGTTCCGGCCGCTACGGTGTGCCGACGGCCTTCCGCTGACCCAGAGTGAGTTGCATGCCAGATACCTCCCGCAGGGACCTGTTCAAAGCCATCGCTGCCGGTGCCATGGTAGCGCCGCTGTCACTGCTGGCGGAGACCGCCGCCGCAGGTAGCTGTGTGGGTACAGCGCCGCGTTGGGGGCAGGGGCCGGAAGGCCAGCGCATCGCTGATCTCGGGGATGGCACCTACCTCAATCCAATTGTCGCCGGTGATCATCCGGACCCGACCATCCTCAAGGATGGCGACGATTACTACATGACCTTCTCGTCGTTCTATTCCTACCCGGGGCTGGTCATCTGGCACTCCACCGATCTGGTCAACTGGGCGCCGGTCGGGCCGGCGCTGCACAGGACACTCGGTGATATATGGGCAGTGGACCTGTGCAAGCATGGCGACCGCTACTTCATCTATCTGCCGGCCAATCCGACCGGCGCGGGCTGGTCGATCTTCGTCATATGGGCCGACGACATCGCCGGTCCCTGGAGCGAGCCGATTGACCTGAAGATCGATGGCTGCATCGATCCGGGCCATATCGTCGGTGAGGATGGCAAGCGCTATCTGTTCGTCAACGGCATACGCCGGGTGCGTCTACGCGATGACGGCTTGGCAACCGATGGCGCCCTGGAAGCGGCTTACAGTCCGTGGCGCTATCCGGATGACTGGGTCACCGAGAACTTCGCGCCTGAAGGCCCCAAACTGCTGCGCCATGGCGAATGGTTTTACCTGATCACCGCCGTGGGCGGCACTGCCGGACCGGTGACCGGGCACATGGTGATCGCTGCGCGTTCGCGTTCCATCCATGGCCCGTGGGAGCATTGTCCGCAGAACCCACTGGTGCGCACCCAATCAGAGGCGGAGCCTTGGTGGTCGCGTGGCCATGCAACGCTGGTGGAAGGCCCTGCCGGCGATTGGTGGATGGTCTATCACGCCTACGAGAACGGCTTCCGAACGCTGGGTCGACAGACATTGCTTGAGCCTATCGAGTGGACCGATGACGGCTGGTTCCGGGCGCTGGGTGGGGATCTGTCGCGGCCGCTGCGCAAGCCGGCAGGTGGCAAGGCCAGCGCGGCGGGATTTGCGCTGTCGGACGACTTCTCGGGGGATCGTTTTGGCAGCCAATGGGCGTTCCATAATCCGGGGCCGGACGAGCGCCGACGCGCGCACTATGACAAAGGCGCGCTGCGACTGAAAGCCAGCGGTGCTTCGCCCATCGACAGCTCACCACTGACCTGCGTGGTGCCTGATCGGTCCTATGAGCTTGAAGTCACCTTGTCCCCCGGCGTGGGTGCGGAAGCCGGCCTGCTGCTGTTCTACAACAACAAGGCGTTTGTCGGCGTCGGCTTTGATGGCGACACCATCAAGAACTTCCAGTACGCCGAAGAGCTGGTGTGGGCACGTGCGCCACGCGCCGCTGGCCCGGTGCGGGTGCGACTGAACAACACCAACAACGTGGTGACCTTCCATTACTCGCATGACGGTGGCCGCAGCTGGCAGCTGCACCCGACCCGCATGGAGGTATCCGGCCTGCACCACAATGTGTTCGGTGGCTTCTTGAGCCTGAAGATCGGTATCTATGCTGCTGGAAGCGGCGAAGTGGCGATCAGTGATTTCCGTTATCGGGCGCTTGATGGGTGAACGAGCTACTCAGCAATGCGGTCTATTTGGGCATCGGATTCTTGTGGGAGCGGCGTTAGCCGCGATACAAAGACATCACCAGATCAAGAGGTTTGGGTACTGCAAGCCTTGCGGCTTACACCGCTCCCACAGGCAGGAGGACCGCAAGCCCTTCCCTAGTGACGACGCAACCAGAAGTAGATCGGCAGGCCAGCCACGATCAATGCCACGCCCCACAACAGGGCCTCGCTGCCGATGCCGGCAATCGCATACAGGCTGAAGATCAGTGCGCCAGCAGCAGCGATGCGCGAGGCAAGGCCACTGCCACGCCACAGCCATGCGGCAGCGCCGGCGAGGTAGGGCAGCAGGGTGGCGGCGGTGGACAGCAGCACCGAGAACTTGAACAGGTCCACCAGCGAGCGGTTGTAATTGCAAATCACCAGCACGGTGGCCAGCAGGCAGCTGACGATGACGCCGAACACCGGCGCGCCGCGCTTGTTCTCATAGGCGAAGGCGCGCGGCAACACGCCGTCGCGGGCAGCCGCCATCGGCAGCTGTGCTGCCAGCAGCGTCCAGCCGTTCAGTGCGCCCACGCAGGAGATGGCCATTACCACAGCCAGCAGCATGCCAGCGGTCGGGCCCCACAATGCGGCGGCGGCATCGGCCATCGGCGCGCTGGAGCTGGCCAGCACATCGGCCGGCAGCAGGCCCAGCACCGTGGTGCAGGCCAGAACCGTGGCGATACCGGCAATGGCGGTGCCTGCGACGGTGGCACGGGCGACCGTGCGTGGGGCGTCATCAACCGACTCGGCCGGGACCGTGGCGGCCTCCAGGCCGATCATCGCCCACAGGGTCAACGCCACGGTGGCGGCGGCAACGCTGCCCAGCGATTCGCCGGAAGGGTTGAACGGAACGTAGTGGCTGGTATCCACCAACCACAGCGCGACCAGGCCGAACATCAGCAGCGGTACTACTTTCAGTACGGTGGTTGCCAGCTGCAGGCGTCCAGCTTCGCGCACACCGATCAGGTTAACGCCTGCGCACAGCCACAGCGCGACCAGCCCGCAGGCCGCAGCGCGCACCGGGGTAGCGGTCAGGGCTGGGAAGATGGCGCCGATGCTGCCGGCGAAGGCCACCGCGATCGCGGCAATCGCACACCACATTGAGATCCAGTAGCTCCAGGCAACCAGAAAGCCGGGCAGTTCGCCAAAGGCGTTGCGGGCGAACACGTAAGGGCCGCCGGTCTGCGGCCAGCGCTTGGCCAGCTGGGCAAAGGTGATCGCCAGCAGCAACGCACCGCACAAGGTGATGCCCCAACCAATCAAGGTGGCCGCCCCATAGGGGGCGAGGGTGGCTGGCAACAGGAAGGTGCCCGAGCCGATCATGCTGCCCACAACCAGGGCGGTGGCGGACCAGAAGCCCAGCGGGCGACGCGAAGTAGTCATAAATACAGCAACGGCAAAGGCTCGCGCCGGGTACGGAAGGCCCGGGAGAGCGTGAATACGAGGTGGCAGACGCCGGTGGCGGCCGCAGCAGGGGACGGATTATGACGGTTTGCAGGCCGGACCGCGATCTGAAACCTGCCGGTAATGACCTTTGGCCCTTCCAGCAGGGCACAGTAGCGCTGACGCTGGCGGCCTTGTTCCCTGTGCTGGAAACCCCAGATGACCATCCGACCGCTGGCGCTCGCCGTCTCGTTTTCCCTGGCCACCGTGTTGGCTGCCTGTTCGCCGTCGTCCCAGCCGGCCGCTGGCGACAGCAGCGCGCAGGCACCGCAGGCCGACAAGGCCGCGCAGCTGAACCAGCTGTATGCCGACTATTGGGAAGGCGTGCTCAAGCTGAACCCGCTGCAGGCCACTTTCCAGGGCGACAACCGTTACAACGACCAACTGCCGGACTTCGGCTCGGCCGAGTTCCGCAAGCAGAGCCATGACTTCACCCAGGAATGGCTGGGCAAGGCCGAGAAGATCGGCGACGCCGGCCTGGCCGGACAGGACCTGCTCAGCTACCGCATCTTCGTTGAAGAGCAGAAGCAGTCGCTGGAAGGGGAGAAGTTCCCGACCTGGATGATGCCGGTCAACCAGATGGGCTCCACCGTCAGCTATGCAGTGATGCTGGGCTCGGGCCAGGTCGCGCAGCCGTTCAAGACGGTCAAGGATTACGACAATTGGCTGGCGCGTGCAGCGCGCATACCGGTATTGCTGGAAACCGAAAACGCCAATATGCGCGAAGGCATGAAGGCTGGTGTGGTTCAGCCGCGCGTGCTGATGGAAAAGGTCGTGCCGCAGTTCGACGAGATCATCACTGCCAAGGCCGAGGACAGCCAGTTCTGGGGGCCGATCAAGCAGCTGCCAGCCGATTTCTCGCAGGCCGACAAGGATCGCCTGACCGCAGCCTTCCGCGCCGTGATCAACGACAAGCTGATGCCGGCGATCAAGCAGCAGCGTGATTTCATCGCCAACGACTACCTGCCGGCTACCCGCGATACGGTTGGTCTGGACGCGTTGCCTGATGGCAAGGCGTGGTACGCCTTCAACGCAAAGCAGAGCACCACCACGGCGCAGACTCCGGAGCAGATCCATGAGATCGGCCTGAAGGAAGTAGCGCGCATCCACGCCGAGATCCAGACGGTGATGGCCGAAGTTGGCTTCAAGGGCTCGCTGCAGGAATTCTTCACCTTCATGCAGAAGGACAAGCAGTTCGAGTTCAAGTCCGAGCCGGAACTGCTGGAGCATTACCGTGGGCTTGAGGCCAAGATCAATGCCAACGTACCCAAGCTGTTCTCGCTGACCCCGAAGGCCGGTTTCGAGATCCGTCCGATCGAGGCGTTCCGCGCCAAGTCGGCTGCTGGCGGCGAGTACATGCAGCCCAGCGAAGACGGCAGCCGTCCGGGCATCTTCTATGTGAACACCTATGACTTGCCGACGCGCAAGACCTGGGACGCCGAAGACCTGTTCCTGCATGAGGCTATCCCGGGCCACCACTTCCAGTTGGCGCTGCAGCAGGAACTGACCGGCGTGCCGGCGTTCCGCCGCTTTGGTGGCGAGACCGCCTTCATCGAAGGCTGGGGCCTGTATGCCGAAAGCCTGGGCAAGGACCTGGGCGTCTACACCGATCCGTATAGCTACTTCGGTCGCCTGCAGGGTGAGCTGTGGCGTGCGGTACGCCTGGTGGTGGACACCGGCCTGCACTCCAAGGGCTGGACCCGCCAGCAGGTGCTGGATTACATGTTCGCCAACTCCTCGGTGAGCGAACCGGATGCGGTTGCCGAGGCCGAGCGTTACATCGCATGGCCGGGCCAGGCGCTGGCCTACAAGACCGGTGAGCTGAAGATCCAGGAACTGCGCAAGCGCGCGCAGGACAAGCTGGGTGCCAAGTTCGACATCCGCGAGTTCCATGCCGAAGTGCTGAAGGACGGCTCGGTGCCGCTGGACGTGCTGGACGAGAAGCTCAACGCCTGGATCGCGGAAAAGTCCAAGTAAGCGGCGCAGCCGCTTACATGTAGTGCCGAGCCATGCTCGGCATGGGGCATTACCACAACGAGCAAACCCCTCCCCAACCCTCCCCTTGGCCTGCGGCCAAAGGGAGGGAGCAGGTAATGCCGAGCCATGCTCGGCATGGGCATTACCGGCAATGTGGCAGGCCACATTGCCGGTTTTGTTTTGGTTGGTCTGTAACGCCCCAGCCAAGCATGGCTTGGCTCTACATCAGCCAGTGGCCAACCGTAATTGTTCAACGTTCGGTCGTACGTAGTGTTCCAGCCATAACCGCGCGATCTGCCATGTAGCCATGGCACAGTGCGCGATCCCCCTTCAAACCTGTTGGTGGCGTGATCGCGGGCGTTCTCCGTGTCGCCGCTGTTGTTGCCGATGACTCTATTCGTATCGCTGATCCTGCCCTTGCTGGCCATCTGGTTGTGGTGGCCGGTCGCTCCCTTGTCCAAGCGCCAGCGCCGTTGGCGTATCGGCATTACCGTCGGTCTTGCGCTGGTCGGGCTTGGTTTCGCCACGCTGTGGCGGCTGGATGTTTTCAGCTATTCGGTCGAAGCCTGGATCCAACTGGTGTTCGGCTGGGTGCTGGTGATGTTCGTGTTGCTGCTGGCCTTCCTGCTGCTGCGCGAAGTCGGTTGGCTGTTGTCACGCCTGTTGCCACGCAGTTCGAAGATGGCGGTGCTGTGGCACGGCGCCGGCTTCAACCAGGGCGCGGCAACGGTGATCGTGTTGCTCGCCACGCTTGGTATTTACAACGGGCTCAAGCCGCCGCAGGTACATGAGCGCGACCTGCTCGTGCCGAACCTGCCCAAGGAAATGGACGGCGTACGCATGGCGGTTTTGGCCGACCTGCATATCAGCCCGGTCAAGCGCAGCTGGCGCACGCAGCGCATCGTCGATGCGACCTTGGCGGCGAAGCCTGATCTGATCGTTCTGCCCGGGGACATGGCCGACGGTGGTCTGGAAGACAGTGGCCGGTTTGCGGAGCCTTTGGCCCAGTTGAAGGCGCCTTACGGGGTTTGGCTGGCGCCGGGCAATCACGAGTACTACTACGACTACGCCGCCTGGATGTCACATTTCCGGCAGATGGGGCTGGGCGTGCTGGAGAACCAGACTGCGAAGCTGTCGATCAACGGACGCACGCTGGCGATGTCGGGCATTGGTGATCTGGCCGCCTTGAAACAGGCCCCGTACATGCACGGCGGGTTGCCGCCGGACATGCCAGCGGTGGTGAACGGCGGCAAGGGCAGTGATGTACACATCCTGCTCGCCCACCAGCCGAAGCAGGCGCGCGCCGCTGCGGCGACGGGTGCGATCGACCTGCAGGTATCCGGCCATACCCACGGCGGCCACATGCTGGGCTTCGATCGCTGGGTGGTCGCTCCGTTCAACCACGGCTATGTGCGCGGCGAGTACCGGGTGCAGGACATGACCTTGTTCGTCAGCAGCGGTGTCGGCCAGTGGGATGGTTTCAGCGCACGCCTGGGTGTGCGCTCCAGCATCGATGTGCTGGTGCTGCGCAGCCCGGCCAAGTAACCGCTAGGCTTGTAGGAGCGGCGTGATCCGCGAAGCTGGTGATGCTCAAGCTATTGGCAACGTTGCGATCTGATGATTCGCTTGCTTCGCGGCTGACGCCGCTCCTACAAGAGGAGGCGATGCGCGTGCTTTGGCATCGCGGTCGCGCCGACAGATCAGGTATCTAGGTCTGCTTCGCTGCCTTCAGTGTTCCTGCGCTTATCCGGCATCAGCTTCGGTAGCGTGCTCACGACCGCCAATGCGGCGATGGTGGTGATGAAGGCCACCATCTCCATGCCCATGCCAGCGGCCATGCCGATGGCAGCCGTCATCCAGATGCCGGCAGCGGTGGTCAGGCCCTGGATGCGCTCTTCGTTGTCGAGCTTGAGGATGGCGCCGGCACCAAGGAAGCCGATGCCGGAAACGATGCCCTGCATCACGCGGGTGACATCGGCGCCTGAAATGCCCATCTGCAACGGCGCCAACACGAACAGGGCCGAGCCCACCGAGACCAGGATATGGGTCTTCAGGCCGGCGGCGCGCCCTTTGCGTTCGCGTTCCAGGCCAAGCAGTCCGCCGAGGACGATGGCGGTGGCAAGCCGCGAGACGATGATAGTCAGGGTGCCGACATCGGGAATGGCGAACTCGGCGGCCAGCGCCTGGCCGATTTCTTCGCTGATGCTCATGCGTGGGCGTCCTTGGTTGCGGTCGAAGGGCCGGCGATGATGCTGATCCTGCGCAAGCTTTGCTTTACCGGTGGTGATGCCGATGTGCTGCTGGCGTGAAACCGGCGCTGCCCGGATCCACGTATCGCGGTGGGTTCCGAATACAAAAACGGCCCCTCGAGGGGCCGTTTTCTGTCCATCGATCAGGCGATCAAAGCGCGATCTGGTCGAAGCGTTCGACCCGGGTGTGACCGTGGGTGGCCTCGCCGGTGCGCGGCTGCGGGTAATCGCTGAGGCGGTCGACCAGCACCGTCTGCAGGCCCGCTTCGCGCGCGGCGTCCAATTCCTCGACCACATCGGACAGGAACAGGATCTCGGCAGGAGCGATGTTGATGGCCTTGGCGATGTGCGCATAGCTGGGCGCCTCGCGCTTGCCGCCGACTTCGGTGTCGAAGTTGCCGGAAAACAGGTCGTTCAAGTCGCCGGCGTCGCTGAAGCCGAAGAACAGCTTCTGCGCCGGCACCGAACCGGAGGAATACACGTATAGCGGCAGACCGCTGGCGTGCCAGCCACGCAGCACGTCGGCCACTTCCGGGTACAGGTGGGCGGTGTAGTCGCCGTTGCGGTAGCCCACGTCCCAGAGCATGCCCTGCAGCGCCTTGAGCGCGGTGTGCTTGCGGTCCTGGTCGATCCAGCCCTGCAGGGTTTCGACGATGACCTCGTCCTGGCAGGCGCTGGCGGAGATTTCGGTGGCGACCGCATCCAGCCACTGGCGGACCTGCGGTTCGTTGCCGTGCGCCTGCACGAAGCCGGGCAGGGCATTGCGGGCATACGGGAACAGCACTTCCTTGACGAAGGAGATGCTGGAGGTGGTGCCCTCGATGTCGGTGAGGATGGCTTTGATGGTCATGCTTTCGGGTCCTGCGCGGCATTTTTGCTCGCGCGTTGTGCGGTTGGTTTGAGGCTTGAACAGCGTAGAGCTGCCCTAACCCCAACCCCTCTCCCGCTGGCGGGAGAGGGGCTCAAACAGAGCAGGGGCTCAAGCAAAGCGGCGGCTTATGCCGCGCTGGGCTGGTAGCGTGGGAAGCGCTGGGCGATGTCGGTGCCGGTGAAGTGGCCGACCCAGCCGTCCGGCTCGGTGAAGAAGCGGATGGCGGCGAAGCTGGGTTCTTCGCCCATGTCGAACCAGTGGTTGACGCTGTCGGGCACGGCGATCAGGTCGTCCTTTACGCATTCCACCTCGTAGACCTTGTCGCCCACGTGCAGGGTGAACAGGCCCGAGCCGGCGACGAAGAAACGGACTTCGTCTTCCTTGTGGTAATGCTCGTCGAGGAACTTCTTGCGGATCTCGGCGCGTGCCGGGTTGTCCGGTGCGATCGAGGCCACGTCCACGCTCTTGAAACCGTGCTCGGCGACCAGGCGGTCGATGTCCTCGCGGTAGGCGGCGAACACCTCTTCCTGGCTTGCCCCCGGAGTAACCGGGTGCTTGGCCTGCCAGCGTTCGAAGGTGACGCCGATCTTGTTCAATTCGGTGGCGATGACCTCACCGTCGCGGCTGTCGAACAGCGGCGCGTCCGGGGCGGTTTCATTGAAAATGCGCAGTCGGCTCATGGGGGACTCGACGTAGTAGGAAGAAGGGTCAGGCGTGGCTGCGCAGGCGGCGCAGCTCCAGCTCGCAATGCAGCAGGAACTCGAAGGCTTCCAGGTGGCGACGGGCTTCGGCCATGTCGCGGCCCCAGGCATACAGGCCGTGGCCATCGATCAGGTAGCCCCACATCGGGCCCTTGTCGAGTTCTGCCTCGACCTGGGCGGCCAGCACGTCCATGTCCTGGGTGTTGGGGAACACCTTCAGGTCAACGGCGGTTTCGTGGGTGGCGTTGCCGTGCAGGGCCTTGAGCAGCTCGTAGCCTTCCAGGCGGATATGGCCGTCGCTGCCGTACAGGCGCGAGGCGATGGTCTGCACCGGTGAATGGGTGTGCAGCACGCAGCCGACTTCCGGGAAGCGGGCGTAGAGCTGGGTGTGCAGCAGGGTCTCAGCAGACGGGCGCAGCGGACGGCCCACGGCCTTGCCGTCGAAATCCACCACCATGATGTCGCTTTCGATCAGCCGACCCTTGTCCTTGCCGGACACGGTGATGGCCGCATGCCGGTCATCCAGCCGGTGCGAGAAGTTGCTGCTGGTGGCAGGTGTCCAGCCGGCGTGGGCCAGCTCACGGATGTTGTCGATCAGCAGCTGGGCAAGTTCGCTCAGTCGCTGGGCGTCGTAGGGGACGGTAGGCGCGTTCATGGGACCCAT
Source organism: Stenotrophomonas sp. STEN023 (assembly GCF_056760135.1). Classification (NCBI taxonomy): domain Bacteria; kingdom Pseudomonadati; phylum Pseudomonadota; class Gammaproteobacteria; order Lysobacterales; family Lysobacteraceae; genus Stenotrophomonas; species Stenotrophomonas sp. STEN023. Next base: position 20,593 of record NZ_JBRREF010000034.1, read on the forward strand.
TCTACTAAGAACGCCCGCAGGTTCATGCATGTATCCGGATGGAGCTGATGCCGGCATGGAATTTGGGAGGCATCGGGTGCCGCGGATGATCCTGTAGCCCGGGTAAGCGACAGCGCACCCGGGGGACCTGGAATCAAGATGCCCACGAACGGCCCCGGGTGCGCTACTGCTTACCCGGGCTACGGGCGCTCCAGCTTGTTCAGGCAACGAAAAAGCCCGGGATTGCTCCCGGGCTTCAGGTTGGTCATCGGCCGGAAATTCAGCCGTTCCTGGCCTTGTTGGCTGCATTGAGCTTGCTGTGGCGCACGCCGTACAGGAAGTAGATGACGAAGCCGGTGAGGGTCCAGATACCCATCAGCATCCAGTTATGCAGGGTCATCGCGGTCAGCAGGGCAATGCAGCTGAGCACGCCAAGGCTGCAGACCAACCAGGCCATCGGGATGCGGAACGGACGCGGCAGGTCCGGCTGGGTACGGCGCAGGACCAGCACGCCGGCGCAGACCGCGGCGAAGGCGATCAACGTACCCATCGAGGTCAGCTCGCCGAGGATGTCCAACGGGAACAATGCCGCCAGCAGGGCGATGCCGATACCGGTGATGATCGTATTGATGTGCGGGGTGCGGTACTTGGGGTGGATCTTGGTGAATACCGGCGGCAGCAGGCCGTCGCGGCCCATGATCATGAAGATGCGCGGTTGGCCGATCACCATCACCAGCACCACCGACGCCAGGCCGATCAGCGCGCCGACTTCGACAATGATGCGCAGCCAATCCAGCTGCGGGTGCGCGGCAACGGCGGTGACCACCGGCTCGGCCGTGCCCAGCAGCTGGTACGGCACCAGGCCGGTCATGACCGCGGCCATGGCGATGTACAGCACGGTGCAGATCACCAGCGACAACAGCATGCCGATCGGCAGGTCGCGCTGCGGGCGGTGCGATTCCTGCGCTGCCACCGACACCGCTTCAAAGCCGATATAGGCGAAGAACACCATCGCCGCGCCGCGTAGCACGCCTTCGAAGCCGTACTTGCCGGGGCCTTCGTTGGCCGGGATGAACGGGGTCCAATTGCTGGTGTCCACGTACTTCCAGCCAGCAACGATCACCAGGATGATCAGGCCGGTCTTGAGCACCACCATGGCCATGTTCATTGCCGAGGACTTGCTGATGCCGACGTAGCACAGCCAGGTCAGCAGCAGCACCAGGATCGCCGCCGGGATGTTGGCAATGGCGCCGGTCGGCTTGAGCTGGGCATCCAAGGGCGCACTGACCAGTGCAGCAGGCAGGTGGATGTCGAAGTGATTGAGGAAGCTGAGGAAGTAACCGGTCCAGCTCACGGCCACCGCGGAGGCGGAGACGCCGTACTCCAGCACCAGCATCCAGCCGATGAACCAGGCCGAGAGCTCGCCGAAGGTGGCGTAGGTATAGGTATAGGCGCTGCCGGAGACCGGCACCATCGAGGCGAACTCGGCATAGGCCAGCGCACAGAAGGCGCAGCAGATGGCCGCCAGCACGAACGACAGCATGATCGCCGGGCCAGCGTGGTTGGCCGCGGCCTGGCCGGTGATGACGAAGATGCCGCCGCCGATGACGGCGCCAATGCCCAGCGCGGTCAGCCCCCAGGGGCCGAGGGTGCGGCGCAGGCTCAGGCCATTGGCTTCCTCATGTGCGGCGTGCGGATGTTTGGTGGCCCAGAGTTGCTTGAACATGTTTCGGGTCTTCGCTCATCGGTGCGCGGTGGGCGCGCAAAAGAAAACCGGCGCGCTGGGCGCCGGTTAGGGTGTGGATCAGGCTTGCTTGTTCAGCTTGCTGTTGCGGATGCCGTAGCCGAAATAGATGCACAGGCCCAGCAGCGTCCAGCCAACGAACAGGTGCCAATGCACCACGAAGGCCTGCATGAACAAGGCCAGGCAGGCCAGCGCGCCCAGCGGGCAGATCAGCCATGCCGCCGGCACCTTGAACGGGCGCACGATGTCCGGCTTGGTACGGCGCAGCACCAGCACGCCGATGCAGACCGTGGCGAAGGCCAGCAGGGTGCCCATCGATACCAGCTCGCCCAGCACGTTCAGCGGCACCAGGCCGGCCAGCAGGGCGGCCAGCACACCGACAACCACGGTGCTGACATACGGGGTGCGAAAGCGCGGATGGACCTTGCCGAACATCTTCGGCAGCAGGCCGTCGCGGGAGATGGTGTAGGCGATGCGCGACTGACCCATCATCATCACCAGCACCACCGAGGACAGGCCGGCGATGGCGCCGATCTCGACTGCGGTCTTCAGCCAGGACAGGCTCGGATAGGCTTCCAGCGCGGTGGCCACCGGCTTGTCGGTGCCCAGCAGGTTGTACGGCAGCATGCCGGTCAGCACGGCGCAGACGACGATGTAGACGATGGTGCAGATAGCCAGGGAGCCAAGCAGGCCGATTGGCATGTTCTTCTGCGGGTCCTTGGTTTCGCCGGCGGCGGTGGAGACCGCATCGAAGCCGATATAGGCGAAGAACACGATGGTGGCGGCACGGAACACGCCGCTCCAGCCGAATTCACCGAAGGTGCCGGTGTTTTCCGGGATGAACGGCTGCCAGTTTGCCGGGTCGATGTACTGGATGCCGAAGCCGACAAACAGGCAGATCACGATGACCTTGATCGCCACGATGATGGCATTGACCAGGGTGGACTGGGTGACGCCGACATAGAGCAGGCCGGTGATGGCCGCAACGATCAACACCGCGGGCAGGTTGAACAGCTTGCCTGAGTTGACGAATTCGCTACCGGTCCAGGCCAGCGGCGCCGCCGACAAGGCATCGGGGAACGGCACATGCAGCGTGGTGGTGATGAAGCTGATCAGGTAAGCCGACCAACCCACCGCCACCGAGGCCGAGGCGAACAGGTACTCCAGTACCAGACACCAGCCGATGAACCAGGCCATGCCTTCGCCCAGAGTGGCGTAGGAATAGGAGTAGGCGCTGCCGGAGACCGGCATCATCGCGGCGAACTCGGCGTAGCACAGGCCGGCCAGTGCGCAGGCGATGCCGGCGAATACGAAGGACAGCATCACTGCCGGCCCGGCGTGGTTGGCAGCGGCCTGGCCGGTCAGCACGAAGATGCCCGCACCGATCACCGCGCCAATGCCCAACAGGATCAGGTGCTTGGCGGTGAGGGTGCGCTTGAGTGTGGCTTCGCCTTGCAGGCTGCCCTCGATGGGCTCACCGGCATCAACATGTGCGGCCGGTTCGACCGGCTTGACCCTCAACAGTGCTTTAAGCATTCCGCAAATTCCCAGAGCTGTGTATTGGCCCGAACGCGCTGGGGCGACGGGGCCGGTTGTATGGCGACGCAAGCTGAACGGTCGGCAACCACGCTACCTTGCCAAACGTAGCGAAACTCGACAAGCGCAACTGCAACATCGACAGCGATAATGACTGCCGGATCGAAATGGTGGGATGTGCTTACAGTCATGCTTGGAGAGGATCTGCAGTTGAGTCGCGCATTTGGGGACTATTCCCAGCGGCACCCGGAGCATGGGGCGCTGGCGCGGGAATTCCTGACCCTGCTTGAGGAGGATGGGGTAGATCCTTTCACCCGCGAGCGGCTGGCCGGTCATTTCACCGGTAGCGCCTGGTTGGTCAGTGCCGATGGCCAGCGCGCACTGCTCACCCACCATCGCAAGCTGCAGCGCTGGCTACAGCTGGGCGGGCATGCCGATGGCGACCACGATCTGGCGGCGGTGGCCTTGCGCGAGGCCGAGGAGGAGTCGGGATTGTTGAGCCTGAGCTTGGCCTCGAGCGCTATCTTCGACTTGGACCGGCATTGGATCCCCGAGCGGAAAGAGGTGCCGGGGCATTGGCACTACGACGTGCGCTATGTGGTTGTCGCAGGGGGCAACGAGCAGTTTGTCGTCAGCGAAGAATCGCTGGAGCTGGCCTGGCGGCCGGTAGCTGAGATCGCCAGCGATGAAGATGAATCCATGCGGCGGATGGCAAACCGGTGGTTGCAGAGATAGATGGGGCATGTGGGAGCGGCGTCAGCCGCGAGGCAGGCGATGCCTGATCGCTGGTCGTGCTGGCAATCTGGTCAACCATCAGCTTCGCGGCTGACGCCGCTCCTACAAAATCATCAGTCGCTATGGGGAAAGCCTCTGCCGAGCATGGCTCGGCACTACAGCTCCCTCTCTTTCGCGTAGCGAAGGGGAGGGTTGGGGAGGGGTTGGCTTTTGCAGCTGTAACGCCGCCGGGAAAGCCCCTGCCGAGCATGGCTCGGCACTACGTAGCGCTGCAGCGCGCAGCCGATCCAGCCCCTCTTCCGCATGCGGGGTGAGAGGGGCAGCTTGCGAACCATTGGTTCGCTGCCCATCGAACGCCGTTGCGCCAGCGCCAGCGCCGGGGCGCGGAGCGGGGGTTGGGGTGAGGGCAGCTTGTCAGTACAGGATGCGGGTGCGCAGGGTGCCCTGGATCGTGGCCAGCTCTTCGCGGATCGCAGCTGCCTGTTCTTCGCTGGCGGTGATGTCGATCACCACGTAACCAACCTTGGGGTCGGTGCGCAGGAACTGGCCGTCGATGTTGAGGTTGTGACGCGAGAAGATCTCGTTGATCTTGGACAGCACACCCGGCACGTTGCGGTGGATATGCAGCAGGCGCAGGCTCTGTTCGTGCTCCGGCAGGGTCACTTCCGGGAAGTTGACCGCAGACAGGGTCGAGCCGTTGTCGCTGTAACGCACCAGCTTGGCCGCCACTTCCACACCGATGTTCTCCTGCGCTTCCAGCGTGGAGCCGCCGACGTGCGGGGTCAGGATCACGTTGTCGTGCGCGGTCAACGGGGACTCGAACAGGTCGCCATTGCCCTTGGGCTCGACCGGGAACACGTCCACGGCGGCGCCGCCAAGATGGCCCGAGCTCAATGCCGCATCCAGCGCGGCGATATCAACCACGGTGCCGCGCGCTGCATTGATCAGGTGCGCGCCCTTCTTCATCTTGCCCAGCTGCTCGGCACCGATCATCCATTGTGTGGAGCCGTTTTCCGGTACGTGCAGGGTGACCACGTCCGAGCGCTTCAGCAGGTCGTCCAGGCTGATGGCCGGATGCGCGTTGCCCAGCGACAACTTGGTTTCGATGTCGTGGAAGATCACGTGCATGCCCAGCGCCTCGGCCAGCACGCCAACCTGGGTGCCGATATGGCCGTAGCCGATGATGCCCAGGGTCTTGCCGCGCACTTCGTGGCTGCCGGCAGCCGACTTGGACCAACCGCCGCGGTGGCATTCGGCGTTCTTCTGCGGGATGCCGCGGGTCAACATGATCGCCTCGGCGATCACCAGTTCGGCAACCGAGCGGGTATTGGAATACGGCGCGTTGAATACCGGGATGCCAGCCAGCTCGGCCGCTTCCAGGTCAACCTGGTTGGTGCCGATGCAGAAGCAGCCGACCGCGATCAGGCGCTTGGCGTGGGCCAGTACTTCGTCGCTGAGGTGGGTGCGCGAGCGGATGCCGACGATGTGGGCTTCGGCGATGCGCGCCTTCAGTTCTTCCTCGGGCAGCGACTTGCTGTGCAACTCGATCTGCGAGTAACCGGCCGCCTTGAAGACGTCCACGGCGGTCTGGCTGACCCCCTCTAGCAACAAAACGCGGATGTCCTGCTTCGGGAACGAGGTCTTCTTGGGCGACATGTCGTGTACGGCGGCGGAGGCGGGTAGGTCGCCAACTATGCCAGAACCTTGCCCGCTTTTGTGCGCTGCGCAATGCAGCAAGGCCTTGATGGCAAAAGGTTTCAGATGAAATCCAGGGGTGGCACGAGCACTTGTCGTGGTGACTGGACGGCGCACGGCATGGCTGTCACGCTTACCGGCTTTCACGCCGCCGAAACACCGCCATGACCGATCCGCGCCTGGAATCCCTGTTGCAGTCCTGTCCCGAGCTTCGCCTGAAGACCGAGCCGGGCGACCTGGAGCACTACGGGCGCGACTGGACCAGGCGCTGGACGCCGACCCCGTTGGCCATCGCCCTGCCGGGCAGTGTCGAGGAAGTGCAGGCGGTAGTGCGCTGGGCCAATGAGCATCAGGTAGCCGTGGTGCCTTCGGGTGGCCGCACCGGCCTGTCCGGCGGCGCGGTTGCCGCCAACGGCGAACTGGTGCTGAGCCTGGAGCGCATGAACAAGCCGCTGGGCTTTGATGCGGTGGACCGCACCCTGGTGGTGCAGGCCGGCATGCCGCTGGAAGCAGTGCACAACACCGCCAAGGAACATGGATTGATCTATCCGGTGGATTTCGCCGCGCGCGGCTCTTGTTCGATTGGCGGCAATATCGCCACCAATGCTGGTGGTATCCGCGTGATCCGTTACGGCAATACCCGCGAGTGGATCGCTGGGCTGAAGGTGGTTGCCGGTAATGGCGAGCTGCTGGAGCTCAACAAGGGCTTGATCAAGAATTCCAGCGGCTACGACTTCCGCCAGTTGATGATCGGTTCGGAAGGCACACTCGGCATCGTGGTCGAAGCAACCTTGAAGCTGACCGATCCGCCGCCGACCACCAATGTGATGGTGCTGGCGCTGCCGTCGTTCGAAGTACTGATGCAGGTGTTCTCAGCGTTCCGCGAGCGGCTGCAGTTGGAGGCCTTCGAGTTCTTCACCGACCTTGCGGTCAAACACGTCACCGCGCACGGCGCGCAGTATCCGTTCGAAGAGATTCATCCGTACTACGTGGTGACCGAATACGCCTCGGCTGACGAGGCCGGCGAAGCCGCCGCACTGGCGGCGTTCGAGCATTGCATGGAGCAGGGCTGGGTGCTGGATGGTGTGATCAGCACCAGCGAGGCGCAGGCGCAGCAGCTGTGGCGTCTGCGCGAAGGCATCACCGAATCGGTGGCGCGCTACAAGCCGTACAAGAACGACGTGTCGGTGCGGATATCGGCGATGCCGGCCTTCCTGGCTGAGACCCAGGCGTTGATCAATGGCGCCTATCCGCATTTCGAGGTGGTCTGGTTCGGCCATATCGGCGACGGTAACCTGCACATCAACGTGCTCAAGCCCGACGATACCAGCGACGCCGAGTTCCTCAGCCAGTGCGAGCATGTAACCAAGCTGCTGGCGCAGGTCCTGCTGCGGTTTGATGGCAGCATTTCGGCCGAACACGGCATTGGCCTGGTCAAGAAGGCCTATCTCTCCAGCACCCGTAGCGAGGCCGAAGTCGCCTTGATGCGCGGGGTCAAGCGCGCCTTCGATCCGAACTGGTTGTTGAACCCGGGCAAGCTGTTCGACCAGTAATTGCACAACTGGCCGCGCGAACTCCCGGAAGGGACAGCTACTCGCGCGGCAGTTCCAGCACGAAGCGGCTGCCGCCGTCGGCGCCGCTGCTGCAGGAAACATGGCCGCCGTGCGCATCGGCAATCGCCTTGACCACGGCCAGGCCGAGTCCGCTGCCGCCACCTTGGCGCGAGCGCGAGCCATCGCCGCGCATGAACGGATCGAAGACATGTGGTTGCAGGTTGGCCTCGATACCCGGGCCGTTGTCCTCGATGGCCAGCCGCACATGTTCCTTGCCGTCCTGGATCGAGATACGCACCCGCCCCGGGCTGGCATAGCGGCGCGCGTTCTCCAGCAGCGCGAGCAGGGCCTGACGCAGCCGGGTCGGGTCGCAATACGCCAGGTGTTCGTTGCGGTGGGTCTCCAGCTCCAACACGGAACCGGCGCTGCGGAATGCGGGATCGACCATGGTCATCACCGAATGCACTTCCTGTACCACGTCGGTTGGCGCACGCCGTACGTCGAGCCGGCCATTGCCGGCCAGCCCGAGCACGCGCAGGTCTTCGATCAATCGCGACAGGCCCTCCACCTGCGCCAGCAGGCTGCGAAACTGCGCTTCGTCCGGCTGAAACACGCCATCGGCCAAACCCTGCAGGCGACCGCGCAGAATGGTCAGCGGCGTGCGCAGTTCATGTGCGATAGCTGCGTGCCAGAGCGTGCGTTCGCGGTCCATGTGCTGCAGGCGTGCGGCCATGGTGTTGAAGTCCTCGACCAGCAGGGCGACCTCATCCAGCGCGTCGTCGCTGGCGCTGGCACGCACACCCAGGTCGCCATCGGCGAGCGCGCGTACCGATTCCATCAACGTGTTGAGTGGGGACACGATACGGCGGGTGAGGCGGATCGATGTGGCCAATGCCAAGGCCAAACCGACCACGGTGACACTTGCCATCCAGGCCAGCTCAGGACCTGTCGGTAGCCAGCCTTCAGGCTGTTCCACTGCGCTGGCTGGAAAGAACTCGACCAGAATCGCCCACAGCATGCAGGAGGACAGGATCGTGATCACGATGACACTGACCACCATCAGCGACATCGACACCGTGATGTGTCGATTGAGACCGAGGCGGCGCATCAGCGATCCGCCGCCAGGCGGTAGCCGACACCGCGCACACTGGCCGGCATGTTGGCCACGCCAACATCATCGAGCTTGCGCCGCAGTTTGCTGACATGGCTGTCGACCGTGCGTTCCAGTGCCTCGCTCTCAGGCAGGCACTGGTGCATGAGCTCACTGCGGCTGAAGATGCGGGTAGGCGCCAGTGCCATGCAATGCAGCAACTTGAACTCGGTGAGGGTAAGCAACAGCTCGTGGCTGTAGCCTTCGCCCTCGACGTGCACGGAATGGGTTTGCGAATCGATCAGCAGCGGCCCTGCGCGTAGCGAGGCGGCGGCCTGCCGGGGCGCTGCACGCAAGGTGCGGCGCAGTACCGCACGCACCCGTGCGGCGACTTCGGCCGGGTTGAACGGTTTGACTACGTAATCGTCTGCGCCCATTCGCAGTGCGGTCAGCTTGTCCAGATCCTGGTCCAGCGCGGTGAGCATGATGATCGGCGTATCGCTGCTCTGGCGCAGCTGCGAAAGCACACCCCAGCCATCGATACCGGGTAGCTGCACGTCAAGCAGCACCAGATCGGGGCGCGCACTGCGGTGCAGCTCCAGAGCGGTGCGGCCGTCGGCGGCGCGCACGACGCGCAGCTTCTCCCGCTCCAGGTAGGCAGCGATGATGTCGGCGATCTCGGTTTCGTCCTCGACGATCAGGACGAGTGCATCATGGGAGCGGTCCCATTGCGCCATCGCGGCGGCGGGTAGGTGTGCAGTCATTGCCGGGTGGGACCGAAAGGTTCTGGCCTCCATGCTATCTCCACATTCCCTCCATCGAAACCCCATCATCGCCCGCCACACTGCGCACCTGCGTTCCTGCAGGCTTTCCAGTACCACGTGTAGCGATGACCATTCGATGGATTACGGCCGCCCTGTGTGCGGCCCTGGTTATGGCCATGACGGCCTGTTCTTCGCCCGAACCCGCCGTGGAAGCGGCGCCCAAGGTCAGTGTGCTGACCGTGACCGCACAGCGTGTGCAGCGCGACGACGAGTTGCAGGGGCGGGTGTCGGCATTGCGTACCGCGCAGATCCGCGCGCAGGTCGGTGGCATCGTGCGCAAGCGTTTGTTCGAGCAGGGCGCGGAAGTCGCTGCCGGGCAGGCGCTGTTCCAGATAGATCCGGCGGCGTTCCGCGCCGATGTCGACTCGGCGCTGGCGGCCTTGCAGCGCAGTGAGGCGGCGCTGTCGCGTAGCCGCGTGCAGGCCCAGCGTCTGCAGGCGCTGGCCGATGCGCAGGCGGTCAGCCAGCAGCATCGCGATGATGCGACCTTCGAGTACGAGCAGGCACGTGCAGCGGTGGCTGAAGCCAGGGCAATCCTGGCCCGGCGCCAGCTGGACCTGCGTTACGCCACGGTCAGCGCGCCCATTGCCGGCCGCATCGACCAGGCAATGGTGACCGAGGGCGCGCTGGTGAACGCCACCGACGCCGAGCCAATGGCGCTGGTGCAGCAGATCGACCAGGTCTACGTCGATGTACGCCAACCAGCCTCACAGCTGCCGGCGATGCGCCAGGATGTGGTCGATGGCAATGGGGTGTCCGTGTCCATCATTGGCGCCAACGGCCAGGTCCATCAGGAAGCAGGCCAGCTGTTGTTCTCGGGCATCAATGTGGACGCGCGCACCGGCGATGTGGTGTTGCGGGTGCTGGTGAACAATCCGCGCCGGGAGCTGCTGCCGGGCATGTTCGTGCGTGCGCGGGTGCCGCGTGGCGCGGCCAGCCAGCTACCGCTGCTGCCGCAACAGGCGGTGCTGCGCAGTGCCGGTGGTCAGGCCTATGCCTGGGTGATCGGTGGTGACGGCAAGGCCGTCATCCGGACCATTGAGATCGATGGCAGCGTGGACCGGCAATGGATCGTGCGCAGCGGCCTGAAGGTCGGTGAGCGGGTGGTGGTGGAAGGGCAGGAGCGTCTGCAGGAAGGGCGCCTGGTCGAAACCTCGCCATGGCAGCCAGTGTCCGTGCAGGGCAAGGCCGCTATCGCGTCCAGCAACAACTGAAGGTAAGACATGGCTCGTTTCTTCATTGATCGCCCGGTATTCGCCTGGGTGCTGGCGATCTTCATCGTGCTGGCCGGCATAATGGCTATTCCGCAGCTTGCGGTGGAACGCTATCCGTCGGTGGCGCCGACCAGTGTCAGCATCTATGCCAGCTACCCCGGCGCCAGCCCGCAGACTTTGGATGACTCGGTGGTCGGGCTGATCGAGCGCGAACTGTCCAGCGTCAAGCACCTGCTGTACTTCGAATCATCGGTGGACACCTCCGGTGAAGCCTCGATCACCGCTACCTTTGCGCCCGGGACCAATCCGGAGATGGCACAGGTGGACGTGCAGAACCGGATCAAGGCGATCGAGCCGCGGTTGCCGGCCAGTGTCCGCCAGAGCGGATTGTTCGTGGAGGCGGCCGATTCCGGTTTCCTGATGCTGGTGGGCTTGAGGTCGCCTGATGGCAGCGTGGATGAGGCGCAGCTGGGCGACTTCATGGCCCGCAACATCATTGAGGAGCTGCGCCGTATCGATGGTGTTGGTCGGGTGCAGCTGTTCGGTGCCGAGCAGGCCATGCGGGTCTGGTTGGATCCATCGGCATTGGCTGGCTATGAGCTCACCGTGGGCGACGTGGTCGCCGCCATCGAACAGCAGAACCAGAACATCGCGCCGGGCCGCATCGGTGACTCGCCGAGCGTGGCCGGGCAGCGCATTACCGTGCCTCTGGTTGCCGATGGCCAGCTGACCACCGCCGCACAGTTCGCGGCCATCGTGCTGCGTGCGCATGCCGACGGCTCGCGGGTACTGCTGGGTGACGTGGCCCGGGTGGAACTGGGGGCGCAGAGTTACGCGTGGGGCACCCGCGAGGACGGCCAGGTCGCCACTGCGGCCGGCATCCAGCTGCGTCCGGGGGCGAACGCGGTGAGCACGTCCTCGGCGGTTCGCGCCCGTATGGCCGAGCTGCAGTCGCTGCTGCCCGCCGGCGTGGAAGCCAGCATTCCGTTCGATACCGCGCCGTTCGTGAAAATTTCCATCCAGAAGGTAGTGCAGACCTTGCTGGAGGCGATGCTGCTGGTGTTCGCGGTGATGTTCCTGTTCCTGCAGGACTGGCGCTACACCCTGGTGCCGGCGCTGGTGGCACCGATTGCACTGCTGGGCACGTTTGCGGTGATGCTGGCGCTGGGCTTCTCGATCAATGTATTGACCATGTTCGGCATGGTGCTGGCGATCGGCATCATCGTCGACGACGCCATCGTGGTGGTCGAAGGTGTTGAGCGGATCATGGCCGAGGAAGGATTGGCGCCGCGCGAGGCAACGATCAAGGCCATGCGCGAACTGACCAGCGCCGTGGTCGGCATCACTCTGGTGTTGACGGCGGTGTTCATTCCGATGGCGTTTGCCAGTGGCTCTGTGGGGGCGATCTACCGGCAGTTCACCGTGTCGATGGCGGTGGCGATCCTGATCTCGGCGGTGCTGGCGCTGAGCCTGACCCCGGCACTGTGCGCAACCCTGCTACGGCCGGTCGCGCACGGGCGGCCACGCGGGCGCTTCTTCAACGCATTCAATCGGGGGTTCGCGCGCATGAGCGGGCGTTACCACCGGACCGTGGCCATCGTGCTGCGCCGCTGTGGGCGGGTCATGGGCGTATTCGCCGGCTTGGTGCTGGTGTTGTTGCTGGGGCTGCACTGGTTGCCGGGGGCTTTCCTGCCGGAAGAGGATCAAGGCTATTTCATGACCTCGATCCAGTTGCCGGCCGAGGCAACTGCCGAGCGAACCCTGGCCGTGGTCCAGGCCTACGAAGCACATATCGCCTCGCGGCCAGGCATCGCCGCAAACCAGGTCATCACCGGCTACAGCTTTGCCGGTTCCGGGCCCAGTGCAGCCATGGCTTACACCATGCTCAAGGACTGGGGCGAGCGTGGCGGCGCGACCGCTGCCGATGAGGTGGCCGCTACCCTCAAGGCGATGGCAGCTACAAGCGAGGGCGAGGTGATCAGTGTGATGCCGCCGGCCATCGACAGCCTCGGCAATTCCTCGGGCTTCAGTTTGGCGTTGCAGGCGCGCAGTGGACAGACGCAGTTGCAGCTACGCGCCGCGCAGAAGCAGTTGCTGACGCTGGCGCAGGCCAGCCCCCTATTGGGCGAGGTACACGCTGATGGTCTGCCGTCGGGCAACAGCGTGCGGCTGCAGATAGACCGGGCCAAGGCCGAGGCGATGGGCGTTGGCTTCAGCGATATCAGCAACACCTTGTCGGTGGCGATGGGCTCGCAGTACGTCAATGACTTTCCAAACGCGGGGCGCCTGCAGCAGGTGATCCTGCAGGCGGATGCGCCGTTCAGGATGGAGGTCGAGGACGTGCTCCAGCTGTACGTGCGGAATGCGCAAGGTGGCATGGTCGCGCTGGCGGAGCTGGTAACGCCACACTGGGAGGAGTCACCATTGCAGTTGCAGCGTTATCTCGGGTTCCCCGCGTTGAATGTCTCCGGCGCACCGGCTGACGGTGTTTCAACTGGTCAGGCCATGGCCGAGATGGAACGCCTTGCCGGTCAGCTGCCACCCGGTTTTGCGCTGCAATGGACCAGCCAGTCGCTGCAGGAGAAGACCTCGGGCTCACAGGCCCCTTGGTTGCTGCTGTTGTCGATGCTGGTGGTGTTCCTGGTGTTGGCCGCCTTGTACGAGAGCTGGTCGATTCCGATGGCGGTGATGCTGGTGGTGCCGCTTGGCCTGCTTGGCGCAGTGGCGGCGGTATTGCTGCGTGGCATGCCCAATGACGTCTTCTTCAAGGTCGGCATGATCACGGTGATTGGGCTTTCGGCGAAGAACGCGATCCTGATCGTCGAGTTCGCGCGGCAGCTGCAGCAGCAGGGGATGACGGCTGCGCAGGCGGCTTTGCGTGCGGCGCGGATGCGTCTGCGGCCCATCCTGATGACGTCCATGGCGTTCGCGCTCGGTGTGCTGCCGCTGATGCTGGCGCAGGGCGCATCGCGGGAAACCCAGCAGGCCATCGGTACCGGCGTATTTGGAGGAATGGTCACGGCGACCGTGTTGGCGGTGTTCTTCGTGCCGGTGTTCTATTTGGTTGTGGATTCGGCTTGGCGGCGGTTGCGTCAACGGCTGCACGGCAGGCGTGGAGATGCCGCTGGCGCGGATCATGAACGGATCTGATGGGCGGTGCCGTCGCAGGTTCCCAGCGGCGGCGACGCTCGGTACTCTTGGCGTCCTTGCTCATCCGACGTTGACACGCCAATGATCCGCTCGATCCTGCTCTGCGCCTTGATTGCCCTGCCGATGTCGGCATTCGCCTCCAGCTTCGCAGGTACGTCGGCAGGTTCCGCTTCGGGTGCATCGTCCAATTCCTCCGGCAGCTCCTCCGGCGACGACAAGGTGCTGCTGGATGCGCGCGAAGACGCAGCGGGTTTTGTTGCCAGCAATGGCGAGATCCGCGGTGCGTGGCTGGAAGTCGCCTTGATCCAGCTGCGCGAGCGCGACGCTGCAGCGCGCGACGCCAGCGACATGGCGTTGGCCCGGAAGATCCTGGCCCTGTGACGAATCGCCGCCAGCTGCCGCCCGCGCGGTGGCTGCTGGTGTTGCTGCTGCTCTGCGTCGCCGCGCCATTGCAGGCAGCACTGCGCATCGAGCTGCAGGCCGCCGTCCCGGCATTGGATCCGGCGCAGGAGCTGGCCAGCCAGCAATTGATTGATGACGTACTGGCGCGCATCCCCGCCGGCGTCCAGGCTGAAAACTCACTGACACTGAAGCTGCGTTGGCGTGACGATCTGCCCGAGCATGTGCAGGGCAGGGCACGCGGACACCAGCTTGGGCTGGATGCAGGGCTGTTACCGCCCCTGTTGCAGCGTAATCCTGCTTCCTCCGGCGGTTCTGCACAGGGCTGGCAGCGCGCGCGAGCTGCCCTGATCCATGAACTGGCCCACGCCCTGGACCGTTCCGCCCAAGGTGGCTGGTCAGCGCAACCGCGGTTTCTGGACCTGGCCGGCTGGCAGCAGCGGCCACTGTGGCCGGGGCGTGGCCGCAACCATTTCAGTCTGCGCAGCCCGGATCGTTACGAGCTCGACAGCCCGGTCGAGTTCTTTGCGGTAAACCTCGAGCATTACCTGTTGGATCCGGACTACGTCTGCCGGCGCCCGCTGCTACACGCCTGGTTTGCCGAGAACCTGGGCGCACCGCGACAGGTGAGCCCGGTCCACTGTCCGCAGACGTTGCCGTTCATGCAGGCCGGTGAGCAGGAAGGCCTTGCCGAGCTGCTCGATCTGGACCCGGCGCGGGTCTATGAAATCGACTATCTGCTGGCCGAGGGCAACGAGAAGCTCATGAGCCGCTGGGGCCACAGCATGCTGCGGCTGGTGGTGTGCGCGCCCGGGCGTGTGCCAGGTCCTGGCTGCCGAATGGACCTGCAGTACCACCTGGTGCTGTCGTTCCGCGCCTTCGTCGGTGATGTGCAGATATCCAGCTGGCGCGGCCTGACCGGTGCCTATCCATCACGCCTGTTCGTGCTGCCACTGAGCCGGGTGATCGAGGAGTACACCAAGGTTGAGCTGCGTGGCGTCTCGTCCACGCCACTGCGGCTGCAGCGCGAGGAAATAGGCGCACTGCTGCAGCAGGCTGCGCGGCTGCATTGGGACTACGACGGCCGCTACTACTTCATCAGTAACAACTGCGCGGTGGAAACCGGCAAGCTGCTTGGTGATGGCGCGCCGCGTCTGGCCTCGGCCAAGCTGCTGTCGATCACGCCGACCGGCCTGCTGCAGGGGCTGCGCGCTGAGGCCTTGGCTGATCCGCCACGTGACCGCGCGCAGGCGCTGCGCGGTGGATACTACTTCGAGTCGGCGGCCGCCCATTACGCGCTGGTGTTCGAGGTGGCGCGCAAGGCCTTGCCGCTGCCGGCCAAGGATGTCGAGGCCTGGTTGGCGCTGGCGCCATCGCAGCGGCTGTTGTGGATGCAGCAGGCCGATGAGCAGGTGCTGGCGGCGATGCTGCTGCTGGAGCAGGCGGCGTGGCGGCGCGGCGAACTGGCCGCTGCCGATGTGCTCAAGCGCAGCCTGCTTGCGCGCGGCAAGCAGCTGCCGGAGATGGTGGCCTTCCAGGCGCTGATGGAGCGCAGCGCGCTGTTGCTGGCACCGGGCAGCCTGCTGGAGGCAGGAAACGGCTATGGCATCCCCAACGAGGATGAACGAGAACGATTGAGGTCGGCGACCGTGGCTGGCGCTGGACCAGCCCGGCAGCAATGGCAGGCCTTGCGTGGGGCTGCGCTGGCGGCCTTGCCGGGAGCGCAGCGGCAGCGGATGGCGCAGATCGAGGCGAACCTGGCGTATCTGCGACAGCGGCTGCGTTTAGGGTACGGTACGCAGACAGGGGAGGCGGCAGCGCTGGAGTATCAGCGGCCGGGTCAGTTTTCAGGAGAGCGCGGTTGAGTAGTACCGAACAGCAACAGGCCAGCAAGGCCATGGGGATGGCCGACGATGTCGTGCAACTGCGCTCCTGCGCCATTCTCCAGTTGGCCGCCGATGGTCGCGTGCTCAGCGGCAATGCCGGCGTGGCAACCGTGCTCGGCTATGCGGACGATGAGATCTGCGGGCAGCCGTTCTCGATGTTGTTCAGTGCTGCCGATACGCAGCACAAGGTGGCCGAGCAGACGGTCGCGCGTACCCTGGCACAGGGCACCGACCAGCTCGGCCTGGCGATGGTCCGCCGTGATGGCAGTAGGTTTCGTGCCTCGATGATACTGGAGCGGATAGTTGATGCGCAGGGCGCGCGGGTGCTGGTGTTGATCCGCGATATCACCGAGGTCTTCCAGACCCAGAAGCGGGTGCGCGAGGCGCAGGAAGTGGCGTTGCGCGCGCAGCGCCTGGATGCGGTCGGCAAGCTGACGCTTGGCTTGTCGCATGACTTCAACAACCTGCTGTCGGTGATTGGCAACAGCCTGGATATGTTGTCGCTGCGGCGCTCCGGCGATGACAGCGTGCGGCGCATTCTGGATGTCGCGCACCGGGCGGTGGAGCGGGGCACCCAGTTGACCCGGCAGATGCTGGCGTTCGGGCGCGGGCAGACACTGGTGCCGCAGCTGAGCCAGGCCGATGAGCTGGTCAATGCGTCGCTGGAGCTGTACCGCCGCGTCTGTGGCGAAACCATCCAGTTGGATGTGGAAGTGGATGCACAGCTGCCGCCGATCTCGGTCGACGCCGGTCAGTTGGAGGCCGCACTGCTGAATCTATTGAGCAACAGCCGTGACGCGATGCACGGGGTGGGGCGGGTGCAGTTGTCTGCACGGCTTGAGGACATGCTGTTGCCATCTGGCGGCGAGAGCGGGCAGTTCGTCTGCATCTGCGTGGGTGACAGCGGGCCGGGTATCCAGGCCGAGATCCAGGAGAGCGTGTTCGAGCCGTTCTTCACCACCAAGAGCGTGGGCGATGGCAGTGGTCTGGGTTTGAGCCAGGTCTATGGGTTTGCAGCGCAGTCAGGAGGCACGGCCACCATTGGCACGTCCAAACTGGGCGGGGCGGCGGTGTCGTTGTATTTTCCGGTGGCAACAGAAGTTGTGGGAGCCGCGTCAGCCGCGAAACTGGCTATCTGACAGGGCGCCGGTTCTCCGTGGATTCCGGGACCTGAAGTTCTGTCGGCTTCGCGGCTGACGCCGCTCCCACAAGATCGTTCATGCAATGCAACGGGCAGCCCCCGCCCTTGGGCAGGAGGCTGCGGTCAATCAATCGGCGCGGCCGCCGAACTCACCGGTGGTGGTGTTCACCAGGATGCGTTCGCCGTTGACGATGTACTCCGGCACCATGATTTCCAGACCGGTGCTGAGCTTGGCCGGCTTCGGGCGCTTGGTCGCGGTGCCGCCCTTCAGTTCCGGCGGGGTTTCCACCACTTCCAGGGTGACGTGCTGCGGCAGCTGGATCGCGACTGGCTGGTCGTCGATCACCTGCACGAAGATGCCGTTCAGACCCTCGGTGATGTAACCGGCGTCGTCGCCGATCACGTCCGCATCCAGCGTATACGGGGTGTAGTCCTCATCGTCCATGAACACGAAGGCATCGCCGTCCATGTAGGAGAAGGTGGACTGGCGACGCAGCAGCTCGACTTCCGGCAGGTTGTCATCGGCATCGAAGCTGGCGTCGAGCTTGTTGCCGCCCGGCACGCTGTACATGATGAAACGGAAGCGGACGTTGCCGCCGCGGCCCTGCGGCGAGCTGCGCTCGATGTCGCGGATCTGGTAGACGCCGTTGTTGTACTCGACGACGTTGCCTTTCTTGATGTCGTTGGCTTTCATGGATTGAGCGCTGGTATCAGGGAATCGGGATGGGAGACTCGATAAACCAGAAGCGGGTCCCGGGGCTGATCGGGCGGCACGCTAGCGCCGTTCCGAATCCCCAAGCCCCGCTCCGGAGTCACTTCGGCGCCAAACGTACGGCGCCGTCGAGGCGAATAGTCTCACCGTTGAGGTAGGTATTGCCAATGATGTGGCCGACCAGGCTGGCGAAATCGGCCGGCTGGCCCAGCCGCGAAGGGAACGGAATGGAGGCGGCCAGCGATTCCTGCACGTTCGCCGGCATGCCGTCGACCATCGGCGTCCAGAACACGCCCGGGGCGATGGTCAGCACGCGGATACCGAAGCGCGACAGTTCGCGGGCCATCGGCAAGGTCATGCCGACCACGCCGCCCTTGGAGGCGGAATAGGCGGCCTGGCCGATCTGGCCTTCATAAGCTGCCACCGAGGCGGTGTTGATGATCACGCCGCGCTCGCCGTCGGCGTTGGCTTCGTTGTGCTGCATCAGCTCGGCCGCGGCCTTGGCCACGTTGAAGCTGCCGACCAGGTTGACCATCACCGTGGTCTGGAAGTTGGCCAGTGGCATCGCTGCCTCGCGGCCAAGCACGCGGCCGGCACCGAGGATGCCGGCGCAGTTCATCACCACGTTCAAGCCGCCCAGGAACTCGCGGGCGGCGGCCAGATTGGCAGCGACACCGGCTTCGTCGGTGACATTGGTGGTGAAGTAGCGGGCGTTGTCGGCGCCCAGTTCGGCGACCGCTGCGGCGCCTTTCTCATCATTGAGGTCAAACAGGGCGACCTTGCCGCCATTGGCAACCAGGAATTGGGCGACACCGAGGCCAAGCCCGGAAACACCGCCGGTGATGACGGCACGAACGGAAGACAGCTGCATTGGAACAATCCTGCTGAGTGATCCTCCGATTCTAGCTGATGCCGATCCGCGCCCAGTTGGCACGATCAGACCTGTGGCACCTATGCCGATGAGCAACTCAGGCCATCTGCCGGCTGAAGTCGGGGGGCGACAGGCCGGGCGCGAACAGGAAGCCCTGGCCGACAGGAACGCCGAGCCCAAGCAGGAACTGGCGTTGCGCCTCCGACTCGATGCCCTCGGCAACCAGGCCCAGCCCCAGGCTGCGGGCGATGCCGCAGACCGCTTCGCAGACGGCGACATCGGAGGGGTTGTCAGGCACGCCGCTGATGAACAACTGGCTGAGCTTGAGGCCGTGGATGGGCAGGGTGCGCAGGTAGTTCAGCGCGCTATAGCCTTCGCCGAAGTCGTCGATGGTCAGTATCACGCCCATGGCGCGCAGCTCGGCAAAGGTGCGCAGGGTGGCGGGGGCGTCCTCGATCAGGACCCGTTCGGTGAACTCCAGCTCCAGCGCGCTGCCGGGCAGGTTGTAATGATCCAATACCTCGCGCACCTGGCGTGCAAGGCGGTCACCACTGAACTGGCGGTAGGAGACATTGATCGCCACCCGCATCATGCCCAGGCCTTCGTTATGCCATTCGCGGATCTGCCGGCAGGCCTGGTGCAGCACCCATTCGCCGATGCGGACGATGTCGCCGGTGTTCTCGGCGTGGCTGATGAAGATATCCGGGCGCAGCTCGCCGAGCTGGCGGTTGCGCCAACGAATCAAGGCCTCGCAGGCAATGGTCTGGCCGCTGCGCAGGTCCACCTGCGGCTGGTAGACCAGGCGGAATTCGTCACGGTCCAGTGCCTTGCGCAGGCGCCGCTCGATCTGCAAACGGTCGCGCTGGCGCCGCGCCAGTTCCGGCGAGAACAGCTGCCAGCCATTGCGGTCGCGGCGCTTGCACTCGTACATGGCCAGGTCGGCGTTCTGGATCAGCTGCTGAGGACGCAAGCCGTCCTGCGGCGCCCGCGCTATACCAATACTGGTGGTGACCGGGAACTCGTCCTTGCCGAACTGGAACGGTGGAATGAAGGCGCGGGTGATGGCTTCGGCCAGCTTCTCGGGCCGTCCCGGCAGGTCGCGGGCATCACAGGTGACCACGAATTCATCGCCACCAAAGCGGGCCAGCAGGCCCTCGGTGCCGATGGCATCGGCGATGCGGCGGGTGGCTTCGATCAACAGCAGGTCGCCGGCATTGTGGCCGAGCACGTCGTTGACGGTCTTGAACCGGTCCAGATCGATGTAGAGCACTGCAACCCCTGCATGTGAGGGGTTGCTCAGGCGCGCTTCCAGATCGGTGAGCGCAGCGTCGCGGTTCATGATGCCGGTCAGCGGATCGGTGCGGGCCTGGTTCTTCAGGGTCTGCTCGGCGTGTTTGGGCTCGGTGATGTCCTGCAAGGTGCCGGCGATACGGGTGGAGGCCAGGTCGCCGAGCTCCACCTCACCGATCATCCGGATCCAGAAGCTGTGGCCACTGGCACGTTGGCCCTGCAGTTCCAGTTCGAAGCCGGTGCGCTGTTCGACGACGCCGTCCATGGCCTCGCGCAGTTGCTGGCGCGATTGGCTGTTCAGGCAGGCCAGCAGTTGTTCCAGATCGGTGGGGGGCGATTGCTGGCCGAGGATGCGCTGCGCCTCGCCGGTGAGGTAAAGGTGTTGCTGACCACGATCCCATTCCCAGCCGCCGATATGCGCCAGCGACTGGGCGCGGTCGAACAGGGCGTGGTCGCGCTTGAGCTCGGTGATATCGCTGAACAGCGAGAACACGTGGTCCGGAAGATCACAGCCGGCCGAGAACACCGGTACGGTGGTGATCGAGATCCAGATCATCCGCCCGTTGGGGCGGTAGTACAGGCCGATGATGGTGCTGCGGATGATCTTGCCTTCGGCAAACGCGCGGGTCACCGGCCATTGTTCGGGGCGCAGCCGGCGACCGTGTTCGTCAACGCTGATCCACTCGTCGCTGGCCAGTGGCACCTTGGCCGGGACCGCGCTGCTCAGGTTGAAGATGCGGTGGGCAGCCGGGTTGGCGGAGATGATGCCGAGGTGGCGATCGAACAGCATCACCCCCTTGTCGATGGACTCCAGCAGCAGGCGGTAACGGGTCTCGGCCTGCCAGCGCCGGCTCAGGTCACGGGCAACGGCCACGATGCAGTGTTCGCCATCATGCTCGATGGTGGCCGAGTGCACCTCCACCGGGAAGCGGCTGCCGTCGCCGCGCATGTTGGTGACTTCCACCACATAGGTTTCGCCACGGTTGAGGGTTTCCCAGACTGGCTCCAGATGGTCGGCGGGCAGGTCGGGATTGAGCAGCTCGATGGGTTGGCCGACGATTTCTTCGCGGGTGCGGCCATAGGCGCGGACGCCGGCGCTGTTGACATCCAGCACCACGCCGGTGGCGCTGAGGATGCTGACCGGGTCGGGCACCGCGTCGAACAGGGCGGCATAGCGGCGTTGTGCCACCCGCCGCTCGGCCATGGCCTCGGTCAAGGCCGAGCGTGCAGCCAGCAAGGCCTGTTGCAGGCCAAGTGGCAGTGGTTGCTGTAATGCTCGTTCCAGTCCAGCCAGCGCGTCGACATGCGCGGCGCGGTGATCGCCGTCGTCAGGTACACCAAGCTGGCCGGTTCCGGTCATGACACTGTCAATGCCCTTCCTGTCTTGCTGCCTGTCTGCCGGCCCAGTCGTTCTGCGAGCCAGTTCCCCGTTGCGGCCAACGCCGGCAGATCCACGCCGGTACGCATCCCCATGCCGTGCAGCATGTAAATAACATCTTCGCTGGCGACATTACCACTAGCACCGCGCGCATAGGGGCAGCCGCCGGTGCCGGCAACGGCCGAATCCACCACCCGCACGCCTTCCTCCAGGCAGCTGGCGATATTGGCCAGTGCCTGCCCGTAGGTGTCGTGGAAGTGCACGGCAAGGGCAGCAACCGGCACTTCCGCGGCGACGGCCTGCAGCATTGCGCGGGCCTTGTGGGGAGTGCCGACACCGATGGTGTCGCCCAGTGATATCTCGTAGCAGCCCATGACATGCAGGCGGCGGGCGACGCGCACCACATCGGCCAGCGGCACCTCGCCTTGATACGGGCAGCCCAGCACAGTGGATACATAGCCGCGCACCTGCACCCCATCGGCCTTGGCCCGGGCCAGGATCGGCTCGAAGCGCTGCAACGATTCGTCGATGCCGGCATTGGTATTGGTGCGGTTGAACTGCTCGGACGCCGCAGTGAACACGGCAACTTCGCTGACGCCCACCGCCAGCGCGCGTTCGTAACCCTGTTCGTTGGGTACCAACACCGGGTAGCTCACACCGGCCCTGCGCTGTATGCCGGTAAACACCTCGGCGGCATCGGCCAGCTGTGGCACCCACTTGGGGCTGACGAAACTGGTGGCTTCGATGCTGCGCAGGCCGGTTGCCGAGAGCCGGTTGATCAGCTCGATCTTGTCGGCGGTTGCAACCTGCTGTTTCTCATTCTGCAGGCCGTCACGCGGGCCTACTTCGACGATACGGACGAAATCATTCATAGAGCGGTCTTTGACTGGAGGCGGGCGCGGGCGGTTCGTGGGCAGGGCTTACTGTGCGGCCCAGCGAGGAGGGCGCTTCTCAAGGAAGGCGCTCAAGCCTTCGCGGCCTTCCTCGGAAGCGCGCAGGGCGGCGATCAGGCCGGCATTGGCGCGGTCCAGTCCATCGCGGTCGCCGATGGCGGCATGTACCTCTCGGACCAGTACCTTGGCCGAGGCGGCCGCAACGGGGCCGGCCTTGCTGAGCAGGCTGAGCTGGGTCTGCACGGCGGAGTCCAATGCATCGGCGGCGACCACCTGGTGGACCAGGCCGATCTGCTGCGCGGTAGTGGCATCGAAGTGCTCGCCGGTAGCAAACCAGCGCCGTGCCTGACGTGGGCCGATCGCGGCAATGACATAGGGGGAGATCACCGCCGGCAACAGGCCAAGGCGGCTCTCGGTCAGGCCGAAGCGGGCACCTTCGGCGGCAATGGCGATATCGCAGCAGGCAACCAGACCGACGCCGCCGCCGAAGGCTGCGCCCTGAATGCGGGCGATGGTCGGCTTGGGCAGTTCATCCAGGGTGCGCATCAGGCCTGCCAGTGCCAGCGAGTCGATGCGGTTCTCCTCCTGGCTGGCGCTGGCCATGGCCCGCATCCACTGCAGGTCGGCGCCGGCCGAGAAGGACGGCCCGGTGCTGGCCAATACCACGGCCCGTACGGCCGGGTCGGCACCCAGGCTGGACAGGGTTTCGGTCAGGGAGCGGATCAGCGCCGCGTCGAAGGCGTTATGCAGGTCCGGCCGGTTCATCGAAAGGGTCGCCACCGCGCCCTGGTGCTGCACGAGCAGTGCATCGCTCATCGGTAATGCCTGTTTGAACGGAAATCCCGCGAATCATAGCGGTGCAGGGGTGGGACGCCATGACGCAGCGCGGCGATGCTAGAATTGATAACCATTCTTATCACCACTCCATAGGCGCTATTCAGTGACGTTGTCAGATTTGCCGCTGCATGCTTCAGCGCGCGTAGAAAGCGTTCAGGACCTGCATGCAAACGATGCAATCGCGCGCCGTCTGCGCGAGCTGGGTTTTGTGAACGGAGAGGAAGTCCGCTTGGTTGCACGAGGTCCGGTCGGCGGTGAGCCGCTGCTGTTCCAGGTGGGTTTTACCCGTTTTGCGCTGCGTCGTAGCGAGGCCGCGCGCGTCCAGATCAGCGCCGAAGGAGCACAGGCATGAGTACCGCTATTGCCCGCTTGGCGTTGGTTGGCAACCCGAACAGCGGCAAGACCGCCCTGTTCAACCAGTTGACCGGCAGCCGCCAGAAGGTGGCCAATTACACCGGTGTCACCGTCGAGCGCAAGGAAGGCCGCATGCGTGGGCCGTCCGGGCAGGAGTACGCGGTGCTGGACCTGCCGGGCGCCTACAGCCTGCATCCGGCCAGCCTGGATGAAGCAATCACCCGTGACCTGTGCCGGGGTTTCTACCCGGGCGAGGCTGCCCCGGATGCGCTGATCTGTGTGATTGATGCCACCAACCTGCGCCTGCACCTGCGCTTTGCGCTGGAAGTGCGCGAGCTTGGCAAGCCGATGGTGGTGGCCCTGAACATGGTCGATGCAGCCCGCAAGCGCGGCATCGAGATCGACGTGCCGGCGCTGGAGAAGGCACTGGGCGTGCCGGTCGTGGAAACCGTCGCGGTGCGTCACAACGGCGCGCGCGCGCTGGTCGAGCGCATCGATACGCTGATGCCAAAGCTGGACGCCATGCCGGTGCATGCGGCCGAGCCCGGTGCTGATTACCACGCACAGGTGCGCGATATCCTGGCTTCGGCCGTGCGCATGCCTGCGCCCACCGCCAAGGTGGACGACGCGCTGGATCGTTGGTTGCTGCACCCGGTTTTCGGTCTGCTGACCCTGGCCGTGGTCATGTTCCTGATCTTCCAGGCGGTGTATGCCTGGGCCACGCCATTGATGGATGGCATCGAGGCGGCGTTTGGCTGGCTGGGGCCGGTGGTGGCCGAGAAACTGCCGGAAGGGCCGCTGAGCAGCCTGCTGGTGGACGGCATCATTGCCGGTGTCGGCGGCGTGCTGGTGTTCCTGCCGCAGATCCTGATCCTGTTCGCCTTCATCCTGGCGCTGGAGGAATCCGGTTACCTGCCGCGCGCTGCCTTCCTGCTGGACCGGATGATGGCTTCGGCTGGCCTGTCAGGGCGTTCGTTCATCCCGCTGCTGTCCAGTTTCGCCTGTGCAGTGCCGGGCATCATGTCGACCCGTTCCATCCAGGACCCGCGTGATCGTCTGGCGACCATCCTGGTGGCGCCGCTGATGACCTGCTCGGCACGCTTGCCGGTGTATGCCTTGCTGATCGGCGCCTTCATCCCGGCCAAGACCGTGTGGGGCGTGTTCAATCAGCAGGGTTTGGTGCTGTTCGCCCTGTATCTGGCCGGCATCCTCAGTGCGCTGGTGATGTCCTGGACGATGAAGAAGTTCCGTCGCGACAAGAGCGAGCATCCCTTGATGCTGGAGCTGCCGTCGTACCGCCTGCCCAATCCGCGCGACCTGCTGGTCGGCTTGTACGAGCGCGCGATGATCTTCCTCAAGCGCGTGGGCGGCATCATCCTTTCGCTGACCATCCTGCTGTGGTTCCTGCTGTCGTATCCGGGCGCGCCCGAGAACGCGACCATGCCGGCCATCGATTACAGCTTCGCCGGCCAGATTGGTCACGCGATGGCGGTGATCTTCGCGCCGCTGGGCTTCAACTGGCAGATCTGCATCGCCTTGATTCCGGGCATGGGTGCGCGTGAAGTCGCCGTCTCTTCGCTGGCAACGATCTACGCACTGTCGGCAGCCGACGACGATGCCGCGATCCAGGCGCTGACGCCGGTAATCAGTGACGGCTGGACCCTGGCGACCGGCTTGTCGCTGATGGTGTGGTTCATCTACGCGCCGATGTGCATCTCCACCCTGGCCACCATCAAGCGCGAGACCAACTCGTGGAAGCAGATGGCCTTCGCCACGGTGTACCTGTTCGGTGCGGCCTATCTGGCAGCGTTCGTCACCTACCAGGTGGCGGTGGCGCTGGGAGCGGGTTGATGGACAAGGGGCTGCTGCTGCAATACCTGATCATCGCCCTGGCGGTGCTGGTCAGTGCCTGGGTGGTGCTGAAGAAGCAGTTCCCGGGCGTATTGCGCAAGCTGCGAGGCCTGTTGGCGCTGTGGCTGGTGAAGCCGCAGCGTTCGCCCCGGCTGCAGGCCTGGGGGCGCCGCCTGGCGCCGCCAGCGGCCAGTGCTGCCGGTGCGTGTGGCGGCTGCAACAGCTGCGGGCCGAGCGAGCCCAAGCAGCATTGAGGGGCACACGGCATTTGAGTGGGACAGGGACCGATGTCAGATATCTGGCATCGGTTTTTTTGTGGGAGCGGTGTAAGCCGCGAAGCTCGAACACCATCAGATTGCAGGGATGTTTTGGGCCCCCGGCAATGTCTGCTTCGCGG
>NZ_JBRREF010000035.1:0-44805 GCF_056760135.1 Stenotrophomonas sp. STEN023
CGCCCATTTGGTTCCACCCTGTGCTCAAGCGCGGGGGCCAGCCCCCCCCCTATTTAGCCACAAACTCTAAATACGTGTGCACGCCTCCCTACACCCCGGCCCCCACAGCTGGTTACGGTAGATCATCGTCTTATCGCAGGTCCTGGGAGACTGCTGCGGCATTCCGTCCCACTATCCCGAGGCGGTGCTTGATCCATTTGGTCTACACGAACCTCGCGTATCCACTTCACACGCGGCAACACTATGCGGACTCTGCAACGGCCGTGCGTCTCTGCCTCAATCCAAGCCAGCTGAGCGCAGCGACGACCATGAGCAACCAGGGAAGCAGAACAAGATTCATTCTCTGCCAGCCCATTGCGTCGAGCAGCCCACCGGCACTGAACGAGCACGCCAGCCCTACGAAGAAGATCGTCATGTCATTGACGGCCTGCGCTCGCGCTTTTTCGGCGACTGTGTAGGTGCTGGTCAGCAGGGTGGTGCCTCCGACGTACATGAAGTTCCAACCCACGCCGAGGAGGACCAATGCGGTCGCAAAGGAACCGAAACTTGTTCCTGTCAACGTCGTGAGGACATGGCCAATGAAAATTACCGCGCCGGCGAGCATGATCGGAACTGTACCGAATCGGGCGATCAACGAGCCTGTAAAGAAAGAGGGCAGGAACATACCCAACGTATGCAATTGGATAACGGTAGCTGCGTTCGCCAGCTCATGATGGTGGTGGATCATCGCAATGGGCGTAGCGGTCATTGCGAGGATCATGATGCCGTAGCCAGTCGCCGCACCAAACAAAGCCACCAGATAGGTGGGCTGCAGCACGATCTTACGCAAGGGTCGCCTGTTCTCTGGCTCTATGAGGTGGCCCACAGCAGGGGGAATCCTCAAGCCGAGCAGGACGCCGCTCGCTACCACGGATACAACCGCCAGAATCAGGAACGAACCCAGGTACTCGGGCGCCAATAGTGGTCCGCCAGCACGAGCGAGCGTCGGTCCTACCAAAGCTGCGACGATGCCGCCGGCCAGTACCAAAGATATCGCGCGCGGTCGAAATGCATCATCAGCCACTTCGCCGGCGGCGAAACGATAGAACTGCGCAAAGGCTTGATAGGCACCAATGAAGAAGGTACCGAACACCAGAATCGGCAACGATTGCTTCCAGATGCCGAAAGCCGCGATAAGGCCTCCAACGAGGCCCATCGCAGTTCCGCACAGAAAGCCGGTTCTGCGTCCGACGCGAGCCATCCACATCGAGGCCGGAAAGGTCACGATGGCCGTTCCGAGGAACATGGTGGCGATCGGAAGCGTTGCCCACTTGGGCGAATCAGCCAATTGTGCGCCGGCCAGCCCACCGATCGTCATCACCATCACGGAAACGATCTGGAACAAGGCCTGGGCACTAGCCAGGATCAGCACTTGGCGGTGTGCGTGGTTCTTCATGTGTGCGTACTTATGCTCGTGCAAAATAGACGGATTCGGATGTCAATGCGTGGCGATTTCTCGTTGCTTCAACGGAAGAGGCAGCTGATGTGGTGGCGTCGTAATCGAGATGCATCTGAGGCACGTCAGAACACCAAGACCTTGTCTGCGGCAAGGGTGGCGGTTGTCAGCTCCTCCATCGTGCTGCGTCGAGCGTCTTGCATGACTTCATTGTCAGTGATCCCCCTGGCATCCATGCATGTACCGCAAAGCAGAACCTCACCACGTGCCATCACAACCTGGCGGACCATGCGCTCGATGTTGTAGTACCCGTTAGGCGTCTTCTGCCCCGCTTTCGCTCCAAGTACTGCATCGGCCATCAGGAAAACATTCACTGTGGATTTCCCACTCTTCAGGATTGACCCGGCGAGTCGAAGGGCGTTGTACATGCGCTCTGTGCCGTAGGGTGGATCATTGATGATGAAAAGAACATTCATGGCTCACCCGTAGTTATGGATGTAACAGCTTCACGGCCAGCAGAGTTTTCGCGCATTGCGAAAGCCACCACCAGGCCAGACAGGAAGGTCAACACTGCAATTGAGTAGATCGCTGTCGCGAAACCAAAACGATCAGCAATGAGTCCTGCCGACAGCGCGCCGATCGCGTAGCCCATGTCACGCCAGAAGCGATAGACACTAAGCGATCGCGCCCTCCAGGAGGGGGCAGAGGCATCGGATACTGCTGCAATCAGGCTCGGGTAGACCATGGCCGTGCCAAGGCCCAGTAGCACGCTGGCGACGAACCACCACCGAAATTGCCCGGTAGCGGCCGTCAGCACCAGACCTACTGCCTGCACCCACATGCCGGCTACGATCAGGCCCTTGCGTCCCCAGCGATCACTCAGTGGCCCAGTCACAACCTGGCCTGCGCCCCAGACGATTGGATAAATAGCCTTCAGAAGCCCGATACGCTCCACACCCAAACCCAGTGTGGTGAAGAAAAGCGGGAATATGCCCCAGCTCATGCCATCGTTGAGGTTGTTCACCAGTCCGGCTTGCGATGCGGCGAACAGGTTCCGATCCTTGAACGACGTAAGCGCGAATACTTGCCGAAAGCTCAATGTTGGCGAGTTGGTCTCAGTGGCGGCCGCTTCCGCATGTACGTGACCGCGAGTGTCTCGAACAACGAGAATCGACAGCAGCGTGCCTGTGATCGCATAGATGACACCGAGGTAGATTGGTGCCGGACGCAGGCCATAGCGGCTGGCGAGATAGCCAGTGAGGAAGGCGGTAATGCCAACGGCCAGATAGCCTGCGAACTCGTTCAAGCCAACCGCCAATCCGCGTCCCTTCGGCCCAACAAGGTCGATCTTCATGATCACCGTCATCGACCATGCAAATCCTTGGCTCAAGCCAAGAAACACGTTCGCGGCAATAATCCATTCCCAGGTGGGTGCAGCGATGATCATGAAGGGCACAGGCAAGCCCAATAGCCAACCAAGAATCAGAACGCGCTTGCGACCCCAAGTGTCCGCAAGGTGACCGGAGATCAGGTTGGCGAACGCCTTGACCAGGCCAAAGCTGACGATGAAGGAGGTGACCAGCGTGGTCGACGCGACGCGGAATTCTTCTGTGCCAATCAACGGCACGACGGTGCGCTCGATACCAACCATGCCACCAACAAACGCATTGATCAGTACAAGCAAAGAAAACTGCCGCCAGTTCTCCTTGAGGCCAAGCCGAACGGGAACCGCCACCGACGTCGTACTCATATCGCTTCAGCTTCCGGATGACCGGCGTTAACGGCACTGGTAGCCATGCTGTGATGCCTTTCGAAACCGGGCGCGGCCACGCGCTTGCCGCGCAAGCGACACGCCAGGTTTGCTCGCAGGTGCTGTCCAAGGACCATGGCTTGCCACCCTCTTTGTACAATGGCATCATTCAATCAATGAATTGAATGATTGTTTGGAGGGGTAGGGAATGTCAAGCACTCCGAAGCACGAGATCTACGAGCATTTGGCCGAAGTGGCTCAGGCACTCGGGCACGCCAACCGTCTCGAACTGCTCGAGCACCTTGCCCAAGGCCGCCGTAGTGTCGACCTTCTAGCGGAATTGACGGGTATGAGTGTTGCCAACACGTCCCGCCATTTGCAGCTTCTACGTCGTGCCCGTTTGGTGGACGCCGAGCGTCGAGGTAAGCAGGTCTTCTATCGTTTGGCCGGCGATGCTGAAGTAGTGTCCGTCCTTCAAACGCTGCGCCATCTCGCTGAACGCAATGTCGCGGAAGTTGATCGAATCGTTCGAGACTATTTCGACGCCCGCGACGCACTGGAGCCGGTGTCTCGGGAGGAGCTGATCACGAGGATGCATAGCGGGATGGTCACCGTGCTTGACGTGCGTCCAGAAGCTGAGTTCGCGCTCGGCCATCTACCTGGAGCCGTCAGCATGCCTATCGAGGCACTGGAGGACCGTCTGGCGGAGCTGCCCAAGGATCAGGAGATCATCGCCTACTGCCGAGGCCCGTACTGCGTGATGTCGTTCGAGGTCGTGTCCGCATTGCGGATGAAGGGTTACCGCATTCGTCGTTTGGAGGAGGGGTTTCCCGAGTGGAAGGCAGCGGGACTCGAGGTCGTCACAGACTAGATCTGGCGTATCGGCCCCCCAGGCCTGATAGACGCGAGATAGTCTGTCGCACGACGTTACTGAAATATGCTGTAGAGAGGTGTTTTGATGATCACGGTCAACAGCTTACCGGCTCCTTACCAATCAGAAGTCAGCAACGAGACCCAGGTTATTGTCTGCGATGCACCCGCCGCGAAAGGTGGAAGCGGAGCTGGATTCGGCGCCCATCAGTTGCTGGAGGCAGCCTTCGCCACCTGCATCAACATGGCGATCCGGATGTACGCCGATCAGCATTCGATAGCGCTTGATCACGTTTCCACAACGGTGTGGATCAGCAAGCCTGATCAGACGAGAACATGCTTCAACTACGAAATCGAAATTGTCGGTGACATCAGTGACGCAGAGCGCATTAAGTTGGAGGCTGTTGCTGATAGCTGCCCAGTGCGCGAGACCCTCTCTCGAGATCTAGAGTTCGCACGACAGCGGTAGCAAATCCCTCTGGGCATATGCCGGCCGCTAGCTTATTCCAACTGCCTGAAGTCGCTAGCCATCCAAGACGTAAGCGCTATGTGGCACCGGCGTGCGTTCATCATGATGGCCATCGACGGTGCAGTTCATCGATGACGAATCGATGTGAATGCGTCTTTTCGTTCCCGTCCAGATTCGTCAAATGTGGGTGTTCGCCTGGTAGATCATCGTGACGATGTTCTATCTCATCAGGATCAAGTTGCGGCCACGAATACCAGGCAGCGATCAGCCCGGAAACAGCCAGGCCGGTCAGCGCGCTGATCGCCACGGGGATTCCCCAGCGAGCTCCAACCATGCCAGCAAGTGGATATGCGATTAGCCAGCAAACATGAGACAGCGAAAACTGCGCAGCGAACAAAAATGGTAGATCAGCAGAATCAGCGGAACGGCGAAGCAAGCGACCTCCGGGGGTGACAAGTCCTGCATAAGCCATCCCGAGAAGTACCCAGCCTGGAATGACTACGGCCCAGGTGACGACTCCGTTCAATCCAATCCAGGTGCCGAGCAGGCCCGCTAGTACTGTGCACATCAGGCCAGCTGCTGCGAGCATGACCAGTCGGTCCGAGATTTTTCCCAGGATTTTCGGTAGAAGCATGGCGATCGTCATCGACCCGATACCGAACGCAGCCAGGGCCCAGGCCACTTCACGCTCACCGCCATGAAGGACGCTGCGCACCACAACCACGGTATTGACGAATACCAGCGATCCGCCCGCAGCAGCGACCAAGTTTAGCGCCAGCAAACCACGCAGACGCGGTGTGTGCAGGTAGATGCGCATTCCTCGAATGGCTCGCGTGTACGGTCCCTCATTTCCTCGCTTGTCCGCGATCAAGGGAAAGACGGTTGAGAAAACTAGTATCGCGGAGAGTACGAAGCCAACAGAAGTCCCGGCAAATAACCCATGGAAACTGATCAGAGTAAGCAACGCCGCAGCCAACGCAGGGCTCAACAGACTTTCAAGGTCATACGCCAAGCGGGAGAGCGATAGTGCCTTGGTGTAGTCCTTCTCATCCTTGAGAATCTCTGGAATGAGTGACTGGAAAAGGGGAGTGAAACATGCGGAGGCGGATTGCAACAGTGCAATCAGGATGTAGACCTGCCAGATTTCGGTGACGAACGGCAGGGTAAGAGCAGCCGCGGCTCGGGCCAGGTCAAGTGCGATCAAGACGGTCTTTCGCAATGCTGGAGGTACTACGGCCGCTGAGACTGGGGCGAGTGTCACATAGACGATCATCTTGATCGCCAGTGCTGTCCCCAGCACGGCGCCAGCTTCGGCACCGGCCAGGTCGTAGGCCAACAAGGCCAATGCAACCGTAGCCAGGCCTGTGCCCACCAGAGCTACGACCTGGGCGGCAAACAGGTTCCGGAAGCTTGAGTTCTTCAGAACGTCGATCATGGAAGGAATCTCGAGAAGTGCATGCAAGGAGATAGAGCGGGACCAGTTGGGTCCCGCTCGCTCTTTCAAACAGATTACTTCTTCGCCGCACCCGCCTTCTGAGCATCACAGGAGGTCTTCAGCGCCTTGGTGGCCGAGTCATTGTGATTGACGTCATACTTGGATGCATCAGCCAACTGCTCGCAGGTGGTGGGCTTGGGCTTCTTCACTACCGCTGCGGGAGCCGGGGTGGACTCATGCAGGGCAGGGTCATGCGCGACTGCAGCTCCGGAGGTGGAGGCTGCTGCGAGGAAGCAAGCTACGAGAACATTGCGGATCTTCATGGGTAACACTCCGGAAAATGCGGTGTACACACCGCGGGTTGAAATCAAGTGTAGGGAGATCAAGGGCGATACAGGTCAGCTTGGAAACCGACGACTTCGACCGAAACGTCCACCGGTGTGGTGCCACGGTTCTGCCAGTACCAGCCGTGCGTCCCATCGAAGGGGGCAATGAAAGTGCCTTCGGCTTGGGTCTGCGCGGCCTCGACTGAATAACTGGTCCAAGCGCCCTTCACCTCCGGGCGCTCACCGTGCATATCCACCGCCACGTCGCCGGTAGCTTTCCAGCGGTAGATAGCGCCGGCACCCTGCTTAAGATGTGCTTTTACTTCAGCGCCCTTGCCCGGCTCCAATGTCACGGTAAGTGCGTCTGTACGCATTGGACCTGCGGTAAGTGAGTTTGCAGCGGCATCCAACGTCTGCCCCTTGTTCTCACCAAAAGCGGCTTTGGCTTTTTCGGCCAAGGTCTGGTTGGCCTGGTTGTTGGAACCCGTGACCGGAGCCGCGGCATCTGGCGCATTGTCCTCAGTAGTCTCGGCCAGCTTGGTCAGGCCCAACGCCCGACCGACACCGGTCGGGTCAATGCCGTACTCGGCAGGCATGACGGTAGTGACCAGCAGCACAGATGCTACGGCTGCGGCGATGAAGGTGGCGCGGACCAGGCGGCCGGTGCTGGGAAGAGGCTGATTTGCAGTAATGGACATTGAATTATCTCGATCAGGAAACGAAGTAGCCGGTGAGCTGGTAGCCGATGAGCAGGAAACCAGCGGTCATCAACACGGCGTTGGCACCAAAGGCTTGGCGGGCAAACATCGGCGAGCGGCGCCAGAAGCCCATGACGATCAGGATGAGCGCCAGAGCAAGGATCTGGCCGATCTCCACGCCAACGTTGAACGCCAACATGTTGGCGACGAGACCTTCCGGGGACAGTGAAAAGTCCTGCAGCTTGGTGGCAAGGCCGAGGCCGTGGAACAGACCAAAAATCATCACTGCAGCCTTCGTGTTGGGCTGAAAGCCGAACCAACGCCGGAAAGCACCCATGTTGTCTAACGCCTTGTAGACAACAGAAAAGCCGATGAGGGCGTCCACAATGTATGGATTGACGTGGAAGCCGCCCAACACGCCGAGCAGCAGCGTGATGCTGTGCCCTATGGCAAAGAGCGTGACGTAGATGCCCACATCCTTCATGCGGTACAGGAAGAACACAACCCCCAGCAGGAACAGGATGTGGTCGTATCCGGTGAACATGTGCTTGGCACCCAGATAGGTGAATGCCAGCAGATTGCGGCCGGAACTTTCTTCGAGGAAGGCGGCGTCCCCCTCGCTGACGCCATGGGCCACCGCAGCTGCTGTTGTGGTCAGCAGCGCAAGGCCTGCGAGTGCGGCCGCAGGTAGCTTGATGTTGCGCAAGAAACTCTCCTTTACTTTCGGAATTGAAGGAGCGCTCATGCGCGCTCCGTGTTGTTGAGGTCCCCATCGCGATGGATGAGGCGATAGAGCGCCGGTAGCACCAGCAGGGTCAGCAAAGTGGATGACACGATTCCGCCAATAACGACTGTGGCCAGCGGGCGCTGCACTTCTGCGCCAGCGCCGACGTTCAGGGCCATGGGCAGGAATCCAAGGCTGGCCACCAGCGCCGTCATCAGCACCGGCCGCAAGCGGGTAATCGCCCCCTCATGTACGGCGTGTTCCAGAGAGGCGCCGTCCTCGCGCAACTTTTTGATGAAGCTGATCATCACCAAGCCGTTGAGCACCGCGACGCCGGATAGAGCGATGAAGCCAACGCCCGCTGAGATGGATAGCGGGATTCCCCGCATTGCCAGTGCCAGTACGCCGCCTGTGAGTGCCAATGGCACACCGCTGAAGACGATCGCGGCATCCTTGCCCGAGCCGAAGGCCATGAACAGCAGGCCAAAGATGAGCACCAGCACGACCGGCACCACGACCGAAAGGCGCTTGCTGGCAGAGATCAGCTGCTCGAACGTGCCGCCATACTCCACCCAGTAGCCCTCTGGCATCGCCACCTCCGTACCCACGCGTTCGCGCAGCTCCTCCACGAACGAGCCAAGATCCCGACCGCGAACATTGCTGGTGATGACCACCCGTCGCTTGCCGTTCTCCCGGCTGACCTGATTCGGACCTGGGGCGACTTCCACCTTGGCCAGTTGGCCCAGCGGCACATAGCCACGTGCCGCTTCCTCACTAACTGGCAACGCGACGGGTAGTGACGCCAAGGTCCTCGGGTTTTCGCGCATGCTCTCGGGCAGGCGAACCACGATGTCGAAGCGGCGATCCCCCTCGAACACTTGGCCGGCTGTTTCGCCACCCAATGCCATGGAGATCGTTTTCTGCACGGCGTCGATCGATACGCCATAGCGGGCCAAGGCATCCAGATCGGGCGTGATGGTCATCAGGGGCAGGCCGGTGACTTGTTCCAGCTTCACGTCGGCATTGCCCTCGATGCTGCTGGCAACCTTCTCGATCTGCCCACCGATGGCTGCCAGCTGGTCCAGGTCATCGCCATACAGCTTGATCGCCACCTCGGCGCGAACACCCGCGATGAGCTCGTTCATGCGCATCTGAACCGGCTGGGTGAACTCATAGTTGTTGCCGGGAATGGCGCGCACGGCCTTTTCCAGCTCGGCAATGAGTTCAGCCTTGGGTTTACGTGGGTTTGGCCATTCGCTGCGGTCCTTCAACATGATGAAGGTGTCAGCCACCGAAGGCGGCATCGGATCGGTGGCCACCTCGGCGGTGCCGATCTTGGCTACAACTTCATCCACCTCCGGGAACTCCTTGATCCGAGCTTCCAGTTGCCGCTGCATGCCAATCGCTTGGGTCAGGCTCGTGCCTGGAATACGCAGGGCATGCAGAGCGATATCACCCTCATCCAGGTTCGGGATGAACTCAGTGCCCAGACGGGTCGCTAGTGCGCCTGAGAGAACAATGAGAACAACTGCAGCCGCCACCACCAACTTGCGTGCAGACATGACCTTGTCCAGCAAGGGACCGTAGAAACGGCTTGCCTCACGCATCGCTCGGGTTTCCTTCTCCGAGACCTTCCCGGTCACGAACTGGGCCACTGCCGCCGGCACGAACGTCAGCGATAGCGCCATCGCTCCGGTTAACGCGATGATCACCGTCAACGCCATCGGGTGGAACATCTTTCCTTCCACCCCGGACAGGGCGAAGATCGGGATGTAGACGGCGGCGATGATGAACAAGCCGAACAAGCTTGGCTTGATCACTTCAGCGCTCGCACTAGCAGCAAGCTCAAATCGCTCTTGGCGGGTGAGAAGGCGTCCCAATGCATGCTGTTGCTCGCCGAAACGACGCAGGCAGTTCTCCACGATGATTACTGCACCATCAACGATCAGGCCGAAGTCCAACGCACCCAGGCTCATCAGGTTCGCCGAGACGCGGTTCTGCACCATTCCATTGATCGTCAACAACATGGTCAACGGGATCACCGCGGCGGTGATCAACGCTGCGCGCAAGTTCCCTAGCAGCAGGAACAGCACAGCGATGACGAGCAGGGCACCTTCCAGCAGGTTCTTGCGAACGGTTTCGATGGTGCGGTCAACCAGTTCAGTGCGGTCGTATACAGCGTGTACACGAACCCCCTCAGGCAGTGTCTTGTCAATTTCTATGAGCTTCGCAGCGCTTCGCTGTGCGACTTCCCGGCTGTTTTCCCCGATCAGCATGAACACGGTGCCAAGCACCACTTCCTTGCCATCCTTGGTAGCGGCACCCGTACGGAGTTCGCTGCCCTCAAGCACTTCGGCAACATCGCCTACGCGCAACGGAAGTCCGTCGCGTGTGGCCACCACAATTTTCCGAAGTCCGGCGATGTCCGCCACCTGGCCGGGCACACGGATCAGGTACTGCTCGCCTGATCGTTCGATATAGCCGGCACCGACGTTGGCATTGCTGCGATCTACTGCATCAAGAACGTCCTGCATGGTCAGACCGTAGGCCTGAAGCTTCGAGGGGTCAGGGGTGACGTGGAATTGGCGAACATACCCGCCAACGGTGTTGACCTCGGTGACTCCCTTGAGGTGGCGCATCTGCGGGCGCACGACCCAGTCCTGCAGTGTGCGTAGTGCCATGGGTGTCCAGGTGTCTTCTGCACCGGGCTCCGCTTCGACCGTGTACATGAAGATTTCGCCCAGGCCGGTGGCAACCGGTCCCAGCGAAGGTTTCAAGCCAGAGGGCAGGGCAGAGGCCGCCTGTTGCAGGCGTTCTGCGACCTGCTGACGGGCGAAGTAGATATCGGTTCCATCCTCAAACACCACCGTGACCTGGGAAAGACCGTAGCGGGAAACCGAACGGGTGTACTCAAGCTTGGCCAGGCCGGCCAATGCTGTTTCGACAGGGAACGTGACGCGCTGTTCTGCCTCCAATGGCGAGTAGCCGGGTGCTTCGGTGTTGACCTGCACCTGGACGTTGGTGATGTCTGGCACAGCATCGATGGGGAGCCGGTTGTAGTTCCAGATGCCAAGGCCACACAGCCCAAGCACAAGGAGTAGCACCAGCCATCTGTGAGCGATCGACGCTCGTATGATTCGTTCGAGCATGGCCGTTCCTTAGTGGTCGTGGCTGGCGCCGGACTTTTCGATGTCTGCGCGGATCAAGTAGCTTTGCTCTGCGACGTAGGGTGTCCCGGGCTTCAGCCCGCCCAGTACCTCGACGTACTCGCCGTCCCTGCGACCCAGCTCAAGCATGCGTACCTCGTAGGTGTCCTTCACCTGCGCAAATACGACGGTGAAATCGCGAAATCGCTGCAGGCCGGACTCCTTCACCGCAAGCGGCACTTCTTCGGAAGACAACGTCACTTCGGCTGCGACCGTCATTCCAGGCCGCCAACGGCCATCCGGGTTGGGCAGACTCAAGCGGGCGACCACGCTCTGCCCGCTGGATGCCACTGGCAACAGCGAGGCAATGGTGGATTCCACGGTGGTCTCGCCGGTCGCCGAGCGAACCAGTACAGCCTGGCCGACCGCCAAGCGCTCGGCGTCGGTGCCGATGGCCCGCAGATCCACCCATACCTCGCCCAGGTTGGCTATTTCGATCAAGGTGTTGTCGGCAGCCACATCGCCCACGTTGGTTGTACGCGTCAGCACGACGCCATCAAACGGGGCGGTCACGGCGTAGGTACGCATGCTCTCGTTGCCCTCGATCGTCGCCAGGGTTTGCCCGTGTGCAACGCGGTCGCCCACTTGAACCTGCACCGCACGAACGATTCCCGGGAACCTTGCTTTGATTGCGGCAAGACGGTTCTCATTCAGCGCGACCGTTCCCATCAATTGAACGGTGTCACGAATCGTTGCTGGACCTGAGGTCTCAATGACAACGCCGGCATCCTTTGCCGCTTCAGCATCAATGGTGGTTCGACCTTCATAGGACGCGTAGGTCCAGTTATGGGCTTTTCCGCCGAGCGTGGCATTGACCTTCACGTCGAACGAATGCGGCTCCACAACCTCGGCACTCGCGGCTAGATAGTCTTTCTCCACCTTGAAGGCGAAGGCGTTGACCTCGCCGTCGAGTCGCGCGACCTCCATACTGGCGGTTACCTCACCCGGGGCGATCGGTTTATCGTCCCGGTATGCATACAGGCGGAAGTGCGGCGGCGTGTTGGTTTCGTACACCGTCACCTCGATGGCGACGTTGCCATCGCGCAGCATTCGGCCACGATGAGGGCCGCGCTCATAGTCGGCGCCGGCAGCTACCGAGCCGTCCTCTGCAGCAGGTACAGCGTTCGGCTTGTCGCCACAGGCGGCGAGCATCAGCGGTAGCAGGATAAGGAATGCATAACGCTTCATTGGGAGGCATCCGGAAATTGAGCGGTCAGGCGTTCAACCTCGACCAGAAGGGTGTAATAGCGAGCGGCCGCTTCGACCTCGCGTTCGCGCAGGTCGAACAGGGTCTTCTCGGCTTGCGCAAGCGCCAGGAAAGAGAATCGACCGGCTTCAAAGCCGCGGCGCGTCAGGCTGATCGCCTCCTGCGCTTTGGGTAGCATCCGGGCGCGAAGCGCTTCCACTTCCGAGCGGGCTTGCTGCATCAACTGATAGCGATCGAACAATTGCTGGCGTTGTTCCAAACCTGTGACTTGGGCGCGAGCATGCACAGCAGCCAGATCCGCATCGGCTTCAGCAACGGAGTAGGACGCGCGGCGTTGGCTTCCAAGTGGCAGGGAGAAGGACATCACCAGCCCCTGATCACCCGTAGCTTCCAAACGACGAACGCCAAGACTGACGTTCACATCAGGCTTTCCACTCGCAACTGCAATCCGACGACGAGCCGCAATAGACTCTGTTTCGAGCTGCGCAAGACGCTGTTGCGGTGTCTGCGGCAGGCGGCCGGCCAAGATTCCGAAATCCGCGAGTGGGGGCAGGGTGTCCAGATCCGCGATAACGGTATCGAAGTCCGGGGTGAGGGCTCCCCAGCTGGCAGCAAGGCGTGCCTTGGCTCCCTGAAGGGCTTGAAGCGCCAGCTCGTGCTTCAGTTCGGCATCGGCCAATGTAATCTCTGCGGCCCGAAGGTCGGAGTCCGGATTACGTGCTGCCTGCACCCACCTGGCAACTTCTCGACGCGTGCTGTTCGCGTGGCGAACCCGTTCTTCGGCGTTCTCCACGTGCTCCTGAGCGACAGCGGCCTGAATGAATCTCTGCGTAGTGCTATTGGTGATGTCGAGTTTGGCCACGCCTTCAGCGCCTCGCTGAAGGTTGATCTCTGCATCACCCAATGCGGCGCGGGCATCACGCTTCCCACCCAACTCAAGGACGCGTCCAATGCGCAAGGTGGTTTCAGCTGAGTCAACACCGCTCAGCCCGCCGGTACCGGCAACGTTTTCGAAATCGGCTCCCACTACATAGGGAGCGGGAAGGGCCTCTCGGTTTGCACGATTACGTACCGCCTCCAGGCGGGCGACTTCGGCTTGGATTGTGGGATTCGCCAGGAGAGCGCGGGCAACGGCTTCCTCCAGGCGCAAAGGTTCAGCAGCGAAGCCGCACGGGGCAACGCTGCAGGTACCGACCAAAGTCAGTACCCACATGCAACGCAAATTCACGGGATCTTCTCCGATTGTTCGACGAATAGCGCAGCCGGCCGCAAATTGCGACCAGCACTGTCAGGCCGCTATAAGGCGGCCGGATTCGTCAAACGATTGGAGGTCTGAAGGGTGTAGAGGGTTGTTGCGAAGGACGCCAATAGACGTCTAGAGGCGGGACCGTGGTATCTGGAACACCTGATGGAGTCCAGTGACTGTGGTTGCAGAGGTTGATTGCACCATTGGCGTCAACCGAGTGGAGCAGGGCATGCGGCCCCTTGGCATGCTCAGGATCGGAATCCGAATCAGGCTCGCCAGGGTGGTGATGGCCATGCTCAGCGGCTTCAACGATCGCGTGATCTGTGGAGTGTAGGTCACCCATCAGGTTCAACATCGGACGCACCAACGAAACTATGGCCAGCAGCGCAAAGAGGCTGACACGAAGCAGATCGGAAGTGGCCGACGTACGGTACATTCCATTAGGGTAAATGGCTTTCTAGGCTTTTGTCGATATAGGCGCGAGCAACAGGAGAATCCTCACGGAGGACGTCCAATGCCTTTGTGAAAGACTCGGAATCCCTCGCGGGTATGGACGACTACCTGTTGGCTCTAGCCAACGTTTCCCCGCCACATGCGTTTTCTTGCGGGGGATCTAGGAGAAACAGCGTTGCTTCAGGCGCAGTGCCACGTTCACCAAGATGATCAGAACCGGCACTTCTATCAGCGGGCCTATGACGGCTGCGAATGCGACCGGCGAACTGATGCCGAACGCAGCCACTGCCACCGCGATAGCCAGTTCGAAGTTGTTGCCGGCAGCGGTGAAGGCGATGGCGGTTGTGCGCGGGTAGTCTTTAGCGATCAGCTTGCCCATGAAGAAGCTGATGATGAACTGGACCAAGAAATAGATCGTCAGTGGAACGGCTATCCGCAAAACATCCCGGGGGAGTTTGACCACATCGCCCCCTTTCATTGCGAACATCACCACGATCGTAAACAACAGGGCCACTAGCGTTATCGGGCCGATCGCAGGTAGAAACCGGTGCTCGTACCAGTGAAGTCCTTTTGACTTGGTCAACGATCGACGTACCAGGTAACCGGCAGCGAATGGGATGCCGAGATAGATCAGGACAGCTTCCGCAACTGGCCAGAATCCAATGTTGAGCACCACGCCTTGCAGGCCCAATGCCGTCGGCAACACGGAGAGAAACAGCCAGGCATAGACGCTGAGCAACGCGATCTGGAAG
The DNA here is from genome assembly GCF_056760135.1 of Stenotrophomonas sp. STEN023. Taxonomy (NCBI): domain Bacteria; kingdom Pseudomonadati; phylum Pseudomonadota; class Gammaproteobacteria; order Lysobacterales; family Lysobacteraceae; genus Stenotrophomonas; species Stenotrophomonas sp. STEN023. Next base: position 14,572 of record NZ_JBRREF010000035.1, read on the forward strand.
ATTGAATTGAACGCCACCAAGCCGGCAACGTACTGGTTGTCGCCTTTCGCAAGCTGGTTCCATACCAGGACCATTGCGATGCAGCGGGCCAGCCCTATCAGGATCACCCCGGTCATATAACCCGGCTGATCGCGTAGAAATATCACTGCCAGGGCGAACATCAGAACTGGGCCAATCACCCAGTTCTGAACCAGCGATAGCGCCAATACCCGCTTATCCCTGAACACCACGCCCAGCTGCGCGTAGTCAACCTTGGCGAGTGGGGGGAACATCATCAAGATCAGCCCGATAGCGATTGGCACGTTCGTAGTGCCGATGCTCAACGCGTCTACCTGGTGCTGCAGGCCAGGGAAAATGATGCCCAGCCCCACGCCAACCGCCATGGCCAGGAAAATCCAGGCGGTCAGGAAGCGATCCAGAAATGACAGGCGCTCAGGCCGTATCTCAGCGACGTCGTTCATCAGCAACGGCCGGGCGTGCTGCAGGATTGATCGCCAGCACAACAGTTCTCTGTCAGGTAGTCGACCAGACTTGTCATGGCATCAAAGTTTGCACGGTAGCAGATGGTTCGACCGAGTTGCTCGGAAGTGACAAGGCCCGCAGCAGCCAGCTCTTTCAGGTGAAAGGACAGCGTGGCACCGGGGAGCGCAAGTGCCTCGGCGATCTCACCGGCCAGCTTGCCGCCGCGACCTGCTTCGACAAGTAAACGGTAGATCGACAGCCTTGTGCCATGACCGAGGGCTGCTAGAGCTCGCGTTGCAGTTTTATGTTCCATGGATCTAGAATAATGGAAATAAAGAGAAGGAACAAGTTATGCCCAATCTCCCGAACATCCATGCCGAGTCCCTGCAGTCGCCTTCGTGCTCAGACCTTGATGTGGCTGATCCGAGCAAGCATCGACCGCGCATCCTGATTCTCTATGGTTCGTTGCGTCCACAGTCCTTCAGCCGGAAGCTCGCTTTGGAGGCACAGCGCCTACTGGAACACTTCGGCGCGGATACTCGGCTGTTTGATCCACACGAACTGCCGATGCTGGACGCGGTACCGGCCGATCACCCCAAAGTGATCGAGCTGCGTGAAGTCTCCACGTGGTCAGAAGGTCAGGTCTGGATCAGTCCGGAACGTCACGGGACGATGACCGCCGTGTTCAAGAATCAGATCGACTGGTTGCCGCTGGAGGACGCTGGCATTCGCCCAACCCAGGGCCGCACACTCGCAGTGATGCAGGTCAGCGGAGGCTCACAATCTTTCAATGTGGTGAACGCGTTGCGCGTGCTGGGCCGTTGGATGCGCATGATCACCATCCCGAACCAATCGTCAGTACCCAAGGCTTGGCAGGAATTTGACGAGCGAGGTCGAATGAAGCCATCTCCGTACTACGACCGGGTTGTGGATGTAATGGAAGAGCTGGTGAAATTCACGTTGCTGGTCAGAGATCGCAGTGACTATCTGGTTGATCGCTACAGCGAGCGCAAAGGTGACGCCGCCGCCGCCGCCGCTCTGGCGACAGCGTCCGGAGCCAAATCCTCTGCAACAGCGGGAGCCGCAGCATGAAGGCAACGATCTACCACAATCCCAACTGCGGAACCTCCAGGAACGTTCTTGCCCTGATCAGACATGCGGGCATCGAACCGGTGATCGTCGACTACTTGATCGAAACCCCAACCAAGAAACGCTTGGCCTACCTGATCGACCAAGCAGGATTGAGCGTACGAGCTGCGATCAGGCAGAAGGACACACCCTACGAAGCGCTAGGTCTGGCTGATCCAGCTTTAAGCGACGACCAATTGCTTGATGTCATGCTGGCTCATCCGATCCTGATCAATCGACCATTTGTGGAAACCGATCTAGGCGTGCGACTTGCTCGCCCCTCTGAAGTCGTTCTTGAGATATTGCCTGCAATAGATGCTCCATTTATGAAAGAAGACGGTGAAGTTGTCATCGATGAACACGGCAATCGTCCTAAATCCTGATCACCGCCAGATGGCCAAACCCATGAAGGACACGCCATGACTACTTTCGCGCCTGTTGCCTTGAACGCCGCGATCGTGTCCATTCTGGTGGACGCCGGTTTGCCAGTGAGTGACCTGGAAGACGGCAGACGCAAGATCTTTGGTGGGCTTCACGAGAAGGGTGAACTCATTGGTGTTGTCGGTATCGAGCTGTACCTGCCTGCCGGTCTGCTGCGCTCCCTTGCAGTCGTCCAGAGTCACCGAGGACTGGGCTACAGTTCGGTGCTGCTGAACCATGCAGAACAAATGGCAGCCAAGGAGGGGATCACAGAACTGTTCCTACTGACAGGCACTGCAGCACAACTATTCGAGCGTTGCGGATACAGTCATTCGTCACGGGTCGAAGCGCCTGAATCGATCAGTCGATCGCAGCAGTTCGCAAACATATGTCCGGGGACCGCAGCATTCATGGTTAAGCACTTGTAGTCATCGTGACCGGAGGAATTGCTCAACAGGGCAGGGAATTGGGATTTTTCGGAGCTTGCATTGACTACCGTTTGTGACCGAAGCGGACACGTCTGGACTTCGATGCCGAAAAGCCTTTTCCGGGTTGAGCTAACCCTCGTTAATAACTGCAGGAGACCATGCCTAGTGTCGTCGCTCGATCCCACAACAAAGGAAAGCGCTTGGCGCGTCTTCCTGGCGTTCCTGCGACTAGGCCTGACCTCGTTCGGCGGTCCGATCGCACACTTGAGCTACTTCCGTCTTGAGTTCGTCGAGCGCCGCCGTTGGCTGACCGACCGCAGCTACTCCGATCTGGTGGCCCTTTGCCAATTACTGCCAGGTCCCGCCAGCAGCCAAGTAGGAATGGCGTTGGGCTTGTGCCGCGCAGGCTGGCCCGGTCTGCTAGCCGCTTGGGCGGGCTTTACCCTGCCATCGGCCGTGCTGATGATTCTGTTTGCCTTGGGAGTTGCCAGATACCAAGGCATCGTTGAATCCGGCTGGCTGCATGGCCTGAAGATCGTAGCAGTTGCCGTGGTAGCGCAAGCCGTATGGGGAATGGCCCGATCCCTGTGTACAGACCGTTTGCGAGTAGGGATGGCGTTTTTCTCCGCCGTGGCGACGTCGGTATTGCCCTCGGTCGTCGGCCAGATGGCAGTGATCATTTTCAGCGGGCTACTCGGTCGCTGGGCGCTAAAAATCGAACCAGCATCCGATCAGTCCCCATGCAGCTATCCCGTCTCGCGAAGAACTGGCACGGTGGCACTGACATTGTTCGTGCTGCTACTTGCTCTGCTGCCGATGTGGGCGGCTGCGAGCAATTCCCCCCTGGCTGTTCTGCTGGAGGGCGTATACCGCGCTGGCGCTCTGGTCTTTGGCGGCGGCCACGTTGTTTTGCCCTTGTTGCAAACTGCGGTCGTGCAGAGCGGCACCGTAAGCACTGCGGATCTGCTTGCCGGGTACAGTGCGGCGCAGGCTGTGCCAGGCCCTCTATTCACTCTTGCAGCGTACTTAGGGGCAATGGCCGACGGACCGCTAGGTGGCTGGGTAGGTGGCTTTGCGATGTTGGCAGTCATTTTCCTGCCCGCCGTACTCATCCTCGTGGGGGTGCTGCCGTTCTGGGAGTCTTTGCGCTACCGAAAGGATTTGCAGGCTTCGATTGCCGGCGTCAACGCCGGGGTGGTCGGAATCCTGCTGGCTGCGTTGTACGATCCGGTGTGGACAAGCGCAATCCATAATCGATGGGATGTCGCGGTGACGCTGGTGGCATTCGGGCTACTGGTCGTCGTGCGTACACCTCCGGTCCTGGTCGTGTTGCTAGTTGGCATGGCGGGTTGGGCGATGGCGCGATAAAACCACTAGATCGGACAGTCGCGACAGCGGAAAGTTCTAGCGTTCGCCTCGCTTACGCTATGCGCTGGAATTTCGGTGGGGACCAAAAGCAGGTGCGCGGTAACGCACGCGATGGACGCCAGTAGTTCCGTTGCCTACTCCGCACATCTCCATGGCTAGCAGTCTCGTTGCAATGGGAGCATTGGCACCCCGCACATACATCGCGACTAACCCCGACGTCGCCATGAATGCAAAGGAAAGATGCATCGCGAGCACACGTCGCTCTTAGCCAAAGAAAGCCGTTGTCTAACCACACCCAGCCCAAAGCCTGCGCGCGCAAGCGGTGCGCGGAACATCGATCGGTGGTCAGATCGAAAGGCAGGACGAAGAAAGCCGAGCCGCCTCCGGTAGATAAGCTCGCCACGCACGCAATGAGTGCCCACCTTGCAAGGTGGGATGGCGGATCCAGCGATCGCGAGCGAGGACTAGGGGATTTCGGGATTCAGGGTGTCTATCGGGGGGATGTCTGCATTTGGCCGAAATCGGACACTATTGCATCAGTTCAGAAAGGGCCTTGGCTAGGTTTTGGCATTAAATCTCGTTCTTACTAAGCCATTCCCGGCAATAAAGTTTTGCGAGACTGTTTTCTGCCCGGCACATGGAAGTCCTCTGGCATCGACCTATGCTTCGTTCGATGACGCGTGCGTCGAATACTTAAGGAGAACAAAGATACTCATCCTCCGCGTCCGGGGTGTGACAGGGGGCAGCTCGACCTTGACCGGCAGTAGCTCGCGGTTGTCCAGCGAGAGGCGGTATCACTTGGGGCCCCCAATGAGGTCGTGGTGCAACAAGAGCAGCATCCTCATCGTCTCCGCTGCACTGGCCGCGTTCTCCTTCGTGACTTGCCGCCGCGCCGTGTTCTTACAGAAGGGTCACTGCGAGATCGAATAAGGTGCTTGCTGCACCACTCTTTAGCCCTCGCTTCCCCTGTTATGAATCGAACGAGCGATCGCAACATGGGTGAGAAGGACAGAGAGGGATCACGTAATGCCGCAACCCAGTATGTCGATACGAAGACCGCGGAAATACCGCAAGCAAGAATGGATGCGGCGAACCAACCTTCGCTTAATGCCCCCGCTTCTGGAGGGTTAGATGCTGAAAGAAATGCGGAAAATGCAAAAGCAATCGAATGAATCACCATTACGGAAGTTGATGCGGTTATGCGCGCTTTGTATCGGACGGACGCACAAACGGATGTTGTTGATGCGATCAGTACGAGAACAAATGCAGCACATAGCACCACAAGTTCAAACACCTCTCTCATTTGTGCCATCGAGGTCATGACGGCAAGCAATGCCAGCGCAGCTATCATGACGCCACTCCCCGGGAACAACCATGCACGTGCGGCGGAGCTAATCTGAGAAGCCGCCGCCAGGTCAGCAACAACTGCAGCGACCCACGCCATGACCAAGCCCCCGCCGGCGACAGTGGCAGGAATCCACATCATCGATTCGTGCGGATTGGGTGCAAGCGGCTGCATTGCCAGCATGCCCCACACAGATGCGGCGACGAATGCAGCCAGTGGCACGACCGCTCGGTATCTACCCTTCATGACTGACCTCGAGTGCGAACAGCTGGCGACTGGATCCACCTTCAGAGGTGACGAGAATCTGCTTATTCACTTCGACTGAGCCCCTCCAGCAGTACCGCTCGTGCCTCGATTGAGGATTGGATAGAGAGCCTGTAGCCAAAACGCGGCAACGTATGGATCAACTTCTCTTCGCATGGCCCGTCAACAATCTTACGCAGACTGGATATCTGCGAACGGAGCAGGTCATGGTCAGGCGCCTGATGCCCCCAGACTGCGCGTTCGAGTTGCTCCCGAGACACAGCTCCTGGACTCTCCCGCATCAGAACTTGCAGAAGCTTCCAGGATGCAGGGTAGAGATGAAGTCGCCTCCCTGCACGGAACACCTCCAGCGTCGTCAGGTCCATGGTCAAGTTGCCCACCGTGAGTTGACGCATTCCAACCCTTCCGCGAGAGCGGGCGACTAATGCCTCCAAGCGAACCTCAAGCTCAAGCAGTTCGAAGGGTTTGGTGAGGTAGTCATCCGTACCTGAGCGAAATGCATTGATCTTGCTAGCGAGATCCGCCTTAGTCGCCAGCATGAGTACCGGAACAGACGCGTTATGATCCCTCCGCAGGCTTCTCACCAAGTCCAGCCCGCTGATGCGAGGGAGTTCCCACCCCACGACGACGACGTCGTAGTGGTTGGACACGGCCAAGTGCAGGCCTGTTACACCATCCAGCGCAACGTCCACGCTGTGATGCTTGGTTTCGATCTCGCCAAGTACGTTCCGGACGACTTGCCGGTCGCTGTCAATCAGCAGAATTTCCACGATTAGGATTCCCGGAATCCAAGCAACCTCAGTGCATTGACCACCACCAACAGCGTGGTCCCCTCATGCACCGCCACGGCGGGGCCTATGCCCAAACCCATGACGGTGGCAGGCACGAGCAAGGCAACCACGCCGAGGCTCACGTAAAGATTCTGGCGAATAACACTTTTGGTACGTCGACTGAGCGCCACGGAAAAAGCGACCTGCCGCAGGTCCTCTGACATGAGCGCAACATCCGCCGTTTCCAAGGCGACATCGGATGAAGCCGCACCCATCGCGATACCCACGTTGGCGCTGGCCATGGCGGGCGCGTCATTGACGCCATCGCCAACCATTGCAATCCTTTGGCTTGCCTTGATCTCCCGTATGGCGGAGACCTTGTCGTCCGGCATGAGGTTGCCCCACGCTTGATCTACCCCGACGTCTCTGCCTACGGATTGCGCGACGAGTTGGTGATCACCGGAGATCATGATCATCTGACTCACGCCCAGTCCACGCAACTTGTCCAGCGCTTGGCGTGCCTCTGCCCGCGGGGTGTCCATCAAGCCGATGACGCCCAGATCCCTATCGCCCAGCCGCACCGCCATCGTCGTTCGCCCGCGACTGCGCAGCACATCGATGCCTTCTTTGGCGGACGGGCCCAAAGCCGGAACCCCGTCAGCCCCGAACATTTCCGCCTTCCCGATCCAGGCAGTCTGCCCACCAACATCCGCACGCACTCCTCGTCCGGCGAGATTCTCGAATTCATTGGCCACCAACGTGACCGGCCCGGAAAGGCGCGTCTTCCCATCAGCAACGATGGCGGCCGCCAACGGATGGTCACTCAGCGCCTCCACGGCGACGCTGACCTCTAGCAACTCTTTCTCGGTTACGCCCTCCGTCACAAAAATGTCGGTCACGCGGGGCTTGCCCTCGGTCAGGGTGCCGGTCTTGTCGAAGGCGATTGTCGTCACCATGCCAAGCTCCTCAAGCGGCGCACCGCCCTTGATCAGCACCCCGCTACGTGCAGCGCGTGCGATGCCGGCTAGAACAGCACTGGGGGTGGCAATGGCCAGTGCGCACGGGCTGGCAGCAACCAGTACGGCCATGGACCGGTAGAAGCTGTCACGGAACGGCTCGTCTATCACCACCCAGGAAAACAGTAGAACGCTGGCAAGCACCAGAACGCAGGGAACGAAGATGCGCTCAAACTTGTCTGTAAGACGTTGGGTGGGTGATTTTCGTGTCTCGGCCTCGCTGACCATCTTGACCACGCGTGCAAGCGCGGATTCCGTAGAGCGCCGGGTAACCTCCACCTCCAACGCTCCGGAGCCGTTGATGGTGCCGGCAAACGCTCTCGACGCCATGTCGACTGCATCGGGACGGCGCCTCGCTTCTTCGGCGTCAGGCACCGGATGTTTGTCCACCGGGATGCTCTCACCTGTCACCGGTGCCTGGTTGACGTTGCTGGATCCCTTGACCACGAAGCCATCAGCCGGCAACCGATCATTCGCTCTTACCAGCACGATGTCACCAAGCTGCAGCGCGGCGACCGGCACTTCCACAGGTCCGCCCTCCTTCACCACCAGGGCGGTCTCCGGTGCCAGTTTGGCGAGGGCCTCGATGGCGCGCTTGGCGCGCCCCATGGCGTAGTTCTCCAGCGAATGACCCAGGCTGAAGAGGAACAGCAGCAATGCGCCCTCTGCCCAGGCTCCAAGGGTGGCGGCGCCTGCTGCTGCCACCAACATGAGCGTATCGATCTCGAAACGCTTCTGTCGAATGTTCTCAATTGCTTCGCGCAGGGTGAACCATCCACCGAACACGTAGGCAAGCATGTACAACGCCGTAGGCAACCATGCGATCCTGAACGCACCCGATTTCTCAATTATGAAGCCGGTCACGAGCAGTAGCCCGCAGATTATGGCGAACATCAGCTCTGCATTGGCTCCAAGCAGGCCGTCATGGGAATGGGCGTCTCCCTTATTCGGGGATGCGCCGCTTTCTGTTGCTTGGCTCATCTCTATTCTCCGATTGTGATCTGAGCATTCAAGGCTCGGGCGCAGCAGATTCTGCGCCCGAGCGCGGTGTCAGCTAATCAGTGATCTTTGTCCTTTCCTACGGCAGCGGTGCTTGGCTTAGCCATGCGGCCAGCAAAGGTGGGAAGCACCAGCAACGTGAGAATGGTCGCGGTAAGCAAGCCACCAATAACGACGGTAGCGAGCGGCTTTTGGACCTCTGCACCCGAACCGCTGGCGATGGCCATGGGAATGAAGCCGACAATGGCCACCAGCGCAGTGGTGAGGACGGCGCGGATACGACTCGCTGCGCCGTTGAGAGACGCCACCAGCGGTGCATCACCTGCATCAAGCCGTTCTCGGATGGCCTGCATCAGCACCAGGCCGTTCAGCGTGGCAACGCCAGACACCGCAATGAACCCCACGGCGGCAGACACCGAGAACGGCATCCCCCTCAGCAACAAAGCCAGGATGCCGCCCACCAGCGCCAGCGGTACGCAGCTGAACACGAGAATGGCTTCCTTGGCGCTACGGAGCGCCATGAACAGCAGTGCACCAATCAACAGGAACACAACCGGAACCACCGCCGCCAGTCGCTTCTCTGCCCGCTGCAGGTTTTCGAACTGCCCGCCCCAAGTGAGATAGGAACCTGCAGGCAGCTTCACGTCCGCTACCGCCGTCTGCGCTTCGCCAACAAACCCGCCTAGGTCACGCCCACGGACGTTTGCTTGCACCACGATGCGACGGCTGCCGTTGTTGCGACTGATCTGATTGGGTCCTTCGCTTATGGTGATCCGGGCGACTGACGAAAGCGGTATTACCGCACCGGAGGGTGTGGCAATGGGCAACGAGCTGAGCTGATCCGGATTGTTGCGGGCGGCATCATCCAAGCGCACCACCACGTCAAAGCGGCGATCACCCTCGAAGATCTTTCCCGCAGCAGTGCCGCCGATGCCAGTCGACAGAGCGTCGCTCACATCGGCCGCGGTCAACCCGTACTGCGCAGCTGCAAGATGGTCGATCTTGACGTTCAGGGTTGGCAGGCCGGAGATCTGCTCGACCCGTACATCCGCCGAGCCTTGGACGCTACGCAGCTTGAGCGCCACCTGGTCTGCAACCTTCTGCAGATCACCGAAGTCATCACCGTAAATCATCACGGCAAGATCGGTGCGCACACCGGAGATGAGCTCGTTGAAGCGCAGTTCAATGGGTTGGCTGAACTCGAAGCTGTTGCCGAGCTGCTTCGAGGCCACGGACTCGAACCGACCGACGAGCTCATCCTTCGAAAGTTTCGGATCCGGCCATGCGCTTCTGGGCTTCAGCACGATCACGCTGTCGGATATGTTGGTGGGCATCGGGTCGATGGCCGCCTCCGCGGTACCTGTCCGGGAGAACACCGTCTCCACTTCCGGCTCCTTGGCAATGGCTTTCTCCAGTGCCAACTGCATGGCCAGTGACTGCTCCAACGAGGTCGAAGGAACTCTCAGCGCCTGCATGGCCAGGTTGCCCTCATCCAGCGTAGGCATGAACTCACGGCCCAACATCATGAAGGAGGTCACACCCACAGCCAGGGTGAGCACCGCGCCACCCAGCACCACGCGCGGCATGGCGACAGCCCGCTCAATCACAGGCTCGATCCGGGTGCGCAGCACCTTGATGAGTTTGGTCTCGTGCTCGCCGTGATGGAGCTCCTCGCCCGGCTTCATCTTCGGCTCCCGCACCCAGAGGGCGGTCAGTGCCGGCACCAGGGTAAAGGAGAAAATGAACGCGCCCATCAGCGCCAGCATGAAGGTAGCCGCCATTGGCTGGAAGGTTTTTCCTTCGACACCTTCCAACGTCATGATCGGCAGGAAGACCAGCAGAATAATTAACTGGCCGAAAGCCGCAGGGCGCGCCATCTTTTTGGCCGATTCCGTGGCCACCTTCATCCGCTCCGTGGCAGTCAGTGGCCTGCCCAGTTCGACGCGGCGCTGACCCAGCATCAACAGCGTGGATTCAATGACAATGACCGCGCCGTCCACGAGGATGCCGAAGTCCAACGCACCTAGGCTCATCAGGTTTCCGCTGATCCCGAACCGGTTCATGCCGATCACGGCAAACAGGAACGACAGCGGAATCACCAGTGCCGTAATGGTCGCGGCACGTAGGTTGCCCAGCAGCAGGAACAACACCACCACGACCAGCAGTGCGCCTTCGGTCAGGTTCTTGGCAACCGTCTTGATGGTGGAGTTGACGAGCTGGCTTCGGTCCAGCACGGGCACGGCAAAGATGTTTGGCGGAAGCGACTTGTTCACCTCTACCAGCCGGTCCGCAGCGGACTGAGCGACGGTGCGGCTGTTGCCGCCAGCGATCATCAGCGCCGTACCCAGCACGGCCTCGTGTCCGTTGCGGCTGGCTGCACCGAGACGCGGAGCGCGACTGAGCTCGACATCGGCAACGTCGGCGACACGGATCACCACGCCGTCCTTGGTAGCCACCGGGGCCTGCGCCAGGTCGCCTGTGGTCAAAGCTAGACCGTCGGCGCGAACCACGAGGCCCTCGCCAGCGCGTTGGACAAAGCCTGCGCCAGCTTGCACGTTCGACCGCTCAAGCGCTTGGACGAGGTCGGACAATCCCAGTCCGTATGCCGCCAAACGTGCGCTATCCGGATGGACGCCATACTCCTTCACATAGCCGCCCACCGTATCCACGCCGGCAAGGCCTGGGCTGGAGCGCATTTGGGGGGCGATTATCCAATCCTGCACGGTGCGCAGGTATGTGGCACGCTCTTCTGCGGTTGTCAGTCGGTTGCCTTCTGGCGTTAGGTAAACCTCGCCCTCCTGCCAGCCGGCTTGCCCCTTCGGTGCCAGGTTCTTCGGGTCGTAGTCGGTGAAGTCGACCGTCCACATCAGCACCTCGCCCAGACCGGTAGTCACCGGTGAAAGGACCGGGGATACACCTTCCGGCAAGTCTTCCGCTGCTTCGCGCATGCGCTCGGCAACCTGTTGTCGCGCGAAATAGATGTCGGTCTGGTCGGTGAAGATCGCCGTGACCTGCGAGAAACCGTTGCGCGACAACGAGCGGGTGGTGTTCAGGCCCGGGATGCCGGCCAATGCCGTCTCAAGTGGATACGTCACCTGACGCTCGATCTGCTCCGGTGTCAGTGCGGGCGCGATCGAATTGATTTGCACCTGTCTGTTGGTGATGTCCGGGACCGCGTCAATGGGCAGCTTGCTCAGCTGGAAGAGACCCCAGCTGGCCACCATTGCGGCGAGGAACACCACCAACCAGCGGAAGCGGACCGCTGATTCAATGATGATAGTGAACATGTATGGTTTCCTTAGTGGCCGTGCTCGGCTTCACCCTTAGCCAGTTCGGCCTTGAGCAGAAAGGCATTGGTGCCTACGATGCGCTCGTCGCCTTTGAGGCCGTTGACGATCTCGACGCTGCCGCCGGCACGACGTCCCACCATCACTGGCGTGGCTTTGAAGCCTTCCGGGGTTTCGATAAATACCACGCTGGCACCGTTCACTGTCTGCACGGCATCGGCCGGTACGCTGAGCGAATCGGCGTCTCCGTCGGCCACCACCAGCGCCGAAATCGGCGAGCCTGCAGGCGGCAAGGTTGCGGTCAGTGGCTTCGCACGAATCACCGTGGTGCCACCCTGCTGACGGATGTCGGCGGCCACACCGGTGACCTCTGCCTGGAATGCGCCCGTCGGAGCGGTCACCTCCAGCTTCATACCGGCGGCGACCTGTGAGGCCAGTGCAGGTGGTGCGGTGAAGACCAGCTCGTTCATGTCGGGGTTCGAAACGTCGGCGACCACACTGCCCGCTGATACCACCCCGCCCGGCGTAACCTGCACGTTGCCGACGACGCCCGACACCGGGCTGGTAATGCTCACGCGGCCGGAACTGTCGGGCGAGCCATTGGCCGCCGCCTGGGCACGTGCCGCCGCAGCCGCCGCTTCCGCGGCGATCGAGCGCGCACGCGAGGTCTCCATCTCCTGGCGGGCAACGACGCCTTGCTCCACCAGCGCCTTATCGCGCCCATACACCAATCGGGCGACTTCGGCCTCGGCTCCCGCCGAGACCGCAGCTGCACGGAATGTAGCCGCGTCACCGCTGACCACGACAGCAAGCGTCTGGTTGGCCTTCACCTGGGAGCCCGGTGCCACGAGGACACGTTCAACGCGACCGGTGACGGTTGCCGCGACCGATGCACGCGCACCAATGGAGGGCTCCACGCGTCCTGCAATGCGCGTGGAAGCACCACCGCCCCGTCCTACGGCCATCACGCCCACGCCGGACGCCTTGATCTGGTCTGCGGTGAGCTTGACCACGCCCTCTGGGGCCTCTTCCTCTGCATGTGCGCCAGCTTCCTCGCCGACATGGTCGTCGGCGGGCTTGGTATTGCCCTCACCTTCGCCTTTACCTTCCTGGTGGCCATGGCCGTCATCTTTTCCCGATGCTTCCTTTTCGGTCGCGGGGGCTTCGCTGGAACCCTTGCAGCCGGTCAATCCACCAGTGAGAACCAGGGCCGACAGCAGCAGCGCGCCTACGAGAATGGGGTTACGGGGCTTGTTCATTTCTGCTCCAGAAAGGGGACGCGTCCTTCGAGACGGGCAAGTTCAATTTCGGCGGCGACGCGTGCCAGTCTTGCGTCTACGGCAGAGGCGCGCGCAGCGATCAGGGTCGAGCGGGTGCTGCGTAGCTCCAACTGGGAGATGCGGCCTGTTTCAAACCCGATGCGGGCGAGTCGGTAGGCCTCCTCGCCGGCCGTGACGCTATCGTCCGCAGCCCGCGTTCTGCTGTTGGAAGCCTTCAGTGATGCGATCGCGGAAAGGCGGTTGGCTTCACTCTCGCGCTTCTGCTGCTCAAGCCGAGCATCGGCAGCACGCTGCTCGGCATATGCTGCGCGAATCCCGCCGCTGTTCCGGTCGAAGAGCGGGATCGAGAGACTCACTCCGATGTTGTAGGCACGCTCGTTTTCGAGGCGGAAGTTTGTCTGTGCCACGGTTGCGCTCAGGTCGGGAAGCGCGCGCTTGCGTTCCACGTCCACGAGCCTGCCCGCCGTCGCCGCCTCAGCCTCGGCGATCCGGACTGCCAATGCTGCACGGGTATCGCCCATGGGCAGCGGGGGCGCACGATCCAGCAGGCTTTCACTGATGGCGTTTACGGATGCATCCAGCTGCGCTGCTCCTGCCAGTCGCGCAAAGGCCGCATCCCGGGATGCCAAGGCTTCGTCGAGCGCGGCCTTTGCATTGGACACTTCACTCTGCGCCTGCAAGGCACGGAGCTGGGGCTCCCGCCCCTGTTGGACCATGGCACTGGTGGCGTCGGCGTCGTCCTGGATGAGCTGGAGTGCTTCATTAGCGAGCTCATAGCGTCTCAGTGCGCTCTCGGCCTGTGCATAGGTCGTTGCCAGGAGCGCGGCCACTTCGCTCCGGCTCAATTCGCTACGCAGCCCTGCGGCCTGGGCTTCGCTCTGCGCTGCACGCACACGCGCACCTCGCTGACCGAATAGCTCCAGCGGTTGGGACAAGGTGATGATCGAATCGGCGTTGCTAGTGCCGCGATACGCGCCGGTGCCCTGCGCGTTCTCAAGGTCGTAGGAGAGCGTCGGATTCTTGAGTGCACGTGCCTGTTGAACACGGGCATCGGCGGCTTCAGACAATGCAACGCCTTGAATGGTGCCCGACAGCTGATCAAGACGAACCAGCAGGTCGTCATAGGAGGGCGAAGCTTGCGCTGACGCAGGCCCCGCAGGCGCGAGCGCCAGCAGGACAGCCACGAACAGCCCGGCCGCCTGAAGCGGCCGACGTGTGGAGGTCGACATTTAGATTTTTCCAGAGGTGAAAAGAAACGAGATCCCGCACTACGCGGGTCAAGCTCTGATCAGCCCTGGGGCGGACGCGTCAACCCATCAAGTACAACGGTATAGGCGTTGATGCCAGTAAACGCGTCCCATGCTGCCGATACCACCTGCGGCGGCGGGCTCACAGCTTCCAAAGGAAGACTGGCATTGGAATGATGGCAGTGGCCATGACTGCAACCGGCTGCCGGGACCTCGTGGTCTGCCTTCCCATCCGGGTCACTCGCAACATCCTGTGCAGCACTCGCCGTTGCGTGCGACTCAAGCGCGCAAGCCAGTGTGTCGGAAATGGGCACGACCACAAACGCCGCCATCAGCAGCATCATCAGGTAGAGCCCAATTTTCCGGGAAGTTTCACGCATTCGGGAAGGCTATCAATGACTTGGGCATGGATACAATAACAATAGAGGCCGTTGCGACACGGGTTCGGATCTAAGCACCCGTTGGACAGCTACAGAACCCACCAGCCACGAGCTAGGGTAATGATTGGAACATGCACTTCACATGAGCCCGATAACACCCCATGCCAACACCGCATTGACGAGCATCATGAACACAGCGGCCGAGCCCATGTCCTTGGCCCGTCCGGCCAGTTCGTGGCGTTCAGGCCCGTACCTCTCTATAACCGTCTCAACCGCGGAATTGAGCGGTTCCGCCGCCAAGACCAGCAGCAGCGAGCCCAGCAGCACGAACTCGACCGGAGTTTCGACTATCCAGAAGGCTGTGGGGGCAAGCAGCAACAGCACAACCGCCTCGAGGTGGAATGAGGAGTCGTGCAGCCAGGCCGCACGACTCCCCAGCATGGACCATCGAAATGCCTTCAGCACGCCGCGCGGGCCGCGAGGTCGGTGTCCATAGGTGTCAGCCACGTCTATTCCTTGTTCTTCCGTCATGTGTGAACGTTGCAGCCAGTGGGAATCTCTTCCCACTCATCTCTCGGCGCGGTCAAGCGACTTCTCGCATCGGCCAAACAGATTCAATGCTTCGTCCTTGGATCTGGTCTGCACTTGCATGAGCCCGAGCACCGAATGAAACAGGTTGTCGTGACTCAGGGGTTTGGTTGCCTGTTCCCGAAGGCATGCAGCATCGATTCCACGGCTCTTCTGGAGGCCGTCCGACAGCCACACAACCATCGGCACCTTGACCTGTGTGGATGGGGCGATCGCATAGGGAAGTCCGTGGAGGTAGAGGTTTGCTTCCCCGAGCGACTCGCCGTGATCCGACAGGTAGATCATGGCGGTGTCGTGCGACGAATCCGCCGCTAGCATGTCAACGGTTTTTGCGAGAAAGTCGTCAGTTGCGACAATTGCGTTGTCGTAGGCGTTGACGATCTCCTCTCGAGCGCACTTTCCAAGATCAGCGCTGCGGCAGTCCGGCACGAACGTCCTAAACTCTTCACCGTAGCGTTTGAAGTAGGCTGGACCGTGATTTCCAAGCTGATGTAGAACCACCACGACGTCTCCAGGATTGTCGTCAATGGCATCGTGTAGTCCGCTGAGCATCACTTCGTCTCGGCAGGACTGGTCCGTACACAGCGGATGCGTGGGAGGTTCCCTGTAGGATTCAAACGCAAGGTCTGCGCAGACGCCTTTGCATCCAGACTGGTTGTCGCGCCATAGCGTCTTGACGCCCGCACGCTCCAGCACATGCAGCAGCGACTCAGAGCGCCTGATCCTATCCCGGTCATAATTTCGCCTTCCATACACGGAGAACATGCAGGGCACGGAGACCTCTGTGTTAGATCCACAAGCGGTCACGTCTCCGTAGTTGACCACATTGCGCCTAGCCAGCTGCGGCGTTGTCTGCCGCGCGTAGCCGTTCAGCCCCCAGTTCTGCGCGCGGACGGTCTCACCTACCACGATCACCAGAAGATGAGGCTTCGAACCTACCGGATGCATCTCGATCCGTGCATCCTCGGCCACCTTGGCCAGGGGGCCGGGCTGAGAGCGACGATCCTGTTGGAGCACGCGGATGCTGGATACGATGTAGTTCTCGGGTGTGATCAGGTAGCGCGCGGATTTGTTGTTGCGCATGAGCGAGGACAGATCATCGAACTGTAAGAGGGCCGCACCGCCGCTGATGCCCACGGTTATGATCAGCAGCAGCAGACGCGCGGCCACCAATCGCTTCAGACTTCGGCTAGGACGAATGCGAACCCATAGCAGCGCAAGCAACGGGGGCGCACTCTTTAGGAGGATCGTGCCCGCAAAGCCTAGCGTCATCAGCTCACTGGCTTCCGCCGTGTCCGTTCTGAACACGTTGCGCAGCATGCTGGCGTCAAAAACGATGCCGTAGTTGTCAGCGTAGTAGGCCGCCGCGGCGGACGCAGGCACCAATACGAAAAGGATAGGCTTCAGCGACCAGCGCCAACCGATCAAGGCGAACAGCACCACATGAATGCCGGTGATGAAGATCAGGGCCGCACCCAGCACCAGTGCCTGCGCAACTCCCTCTTGGTTTGTCGTACCGATGACGAATCGAGCGAATGCGTTGTTGAACACCGCCGTGAAGTAGAGCGACGAAATGAGAATCAGCGCTATCTGACCGACTTCCGGACGATTGCGCCACCGCGGTAAGCCGGTCATGCCAAGACTCGCCGTGGTGGAACTGCAGAAATCAGAAAAACAGATATGGTGGCCCGGAGCACGTAATGCGCCCAAAGCAGGAAGATGGCCATGGTTCTACCCAGGAGGAAAGCGCGCGAGGGGGGGGCGGCAAGCACACGCGGGTCCGCTTCCGCAGCTCCCCATCACAGCGACGTGAATCGCTGCGCTGTGTCATTCGCACAGCTTGGGGAACTACCGAGGGTGCAGCGGTGATGCAGCCGTTTAGTCGCTCAGCAG
This sequence comes from Stenotrophomonas sp. STEN023, assembly GCF_056760135.1. Classification (NCBI taxonomy): domain Bacteria; kingdom Pseudomonadati; phylum Pseudomonadota; class Gammaproteobacteria; order Lysobacterales; family Lysobacteraceae; genus Stenotrophomonas; species Stenotrophomonas sp. STEN023. The sequence continues at coordinate 31,447 of NZ_JBRREF010000035.1, forward strand.
GCGAGCGACGCCGGTTCTGTCAGCCCCTAGGAGGCCGGATCAAGCCGTCGCGCCTGTCCGATGGGAGGTTGCCTGCGGCGACCAGGGCAAGGGATTCAGATGCGGTCGCAACCTCTTCCAGAGTCAACGCAACGGGCACCTGGCACACGCCACCGTGATGACAGTGTCCGTGCGTGGAAACATGATCTTTTCTTGGGTCTGATAGCTTCGACGATTCCTGCAATGCATGCACGTCCCCCTGATCACCACACACCATGGCTTCGACCGATGGCACGGCAATAAACACCGCCAGAAGTAGTGCGAGCAGAAGCCGGATGGCGGGGGAGGTGCCTCGATGCATTGAGTGAGATGACCAGATGCTGGCGGAAAACGAACGCTGCTCCAGAGGGGCGTTCGTGGCTACATTGTCCACGATAAAAATGGGAAAAACACCTGAATTCATGGCGAATTTAGTTGATGCAACTGCCCTCATCGCCGCGTTCCGACATTCCTCAGACGTGTGCTTTTCCGCGATGCGTTTGGACGCGGGGTGATGCAGGATCAACTGCAACATTTTTCCGACAATCTAGCATCGACACGCGGAATTGGTCACGCAGCTCGATACCGCTGCGCGCAGCGCGGTGGGTGATAGTGCCATCAGCGACTTCCCGTTGATGTAGAACGTTGCTGTACCCCAGATGGCAGCCACCTTGGCGTCTGCATAGTCCTGGGCGATGAGCATCTCGACAGGCTTGTCCTGTAGGAACTTCAGCGCCATTCCAACGTCCAGCTCGGCACAGCACGCAACCAACGAGATCAGATCAGACGATCTGACGATGTCAGAGGAAGTGCGTTTGACACCAATTTTGCGCGTGGATACCCTTACATTTAATCATTACATGAATAGTTGAAATGAATGAGGCGGAAGCGCTGCGAGGATTTGGCGCAATTGCACATCAAGACCGTCTGCGCATCATACGAATGCTCGTGGTGGCCGGGGCGGCTGGAATGTCCGCCGGATCTATTTCGCACGAGTTGGGAAATGCAAGCCCGTCTAGGGTGTCCTTTCATCTCAAAGAACTGGAGCATGGCGGCCTTGTTGCGGGCCGCCGTGCGGGCAGGTCAATCATCTACAGTGCTAGCTTCGCAGCCCTGTCCGACCTAGTTGCGTTCCTGATGCGTGACTGCTGCAACGGCCACTGCATCCACTGCGATAGAGCGATCAAACTCTTTGCCCAGTGCACTGGCCGGCCTGCTCGATCAGTCGTTGATCCGTGAGAAAACGCAGTGAAAACGCGGCCCGCAAGAGTAAAGCGTGCAAGAACCCACGCTTCTGCCCGAGCTGGGAAACGGATAAAGCGATGACGGCGAGATGCTCAGGTGTGGCCGAATGACTGAACGATCTGGGGTTTATAAGTGAAGCTGCATCACCTGCGCGAGCAAATGGAAAGGCACCAGACGGCGATCTACTTCGCCGCCATGGCCATGGGTTTTCTTCTGGCTCTCAAGGTCCCTGGGACGGGACGGCTGGAGGTGCTCATCACGCCGGCCTTGGGGGCGATGCTCTTCGTGACGTTCCTGCAGGTGCCGCTGTCATCTATAGCAGCGTCCTTGAGGAATTTGCGATTCGTCGCTGCCTTGCTAGTCACCAATTTCATAGCAATCCCGTTGCTAGTTGCATTGATGGTACCGATGTTCCCGGAGCAGCCGCTAATCGCCATCGCCATGCTCTTTGTACTTCTATGTCCGTGCATCGACTATGTGGTTACTTTCTCGCATCTTGGCAAGTCGGACGCTCCACTGTTGCTGGCAACAACTCCAATCCTCTTGATTGTCCAGATGATTCTGCTGCCACTCTACCTTAAGATCTTTCTTGGTCAGGCTGCCGCAGATCTGGTTCGGCCAGGTCCATTCCTGCATGCCTTTGGCTTTCTTATCGTCATCCCAATATTGCTGGCTGCTACTCTGCAGGGATTGGGCCGAAGATCCGTTTGTATGGAAGAGGTCGAGCGAATTGCTGGCGCCCTTCCGGTACCAGCCACAGCTGCAGTCCTGTTGATCGTCATAGCCGCGGTAACTCCTCAGCTGGAGGCTGCACTGCAAGCCGTGGCTGCGGCGCTTCCGGTCTATCTCATTTACGCAGCTATCGCCCCCCTAGTCGGCCTGGCCGTAGCAAGAAGTTTCAACATACCAGCCGCTGCCCAGAGGGCCATCGCGTTCTCGGCAGCTACCCGCAACTCGCTGGTGGTGTTGCCTCTGGCTCTAGTTGTGCCCGGAGCTTTGCCAATCATTCCCGCCGTGATTGTTACTCAGACCTTGGTAGAGCTTGTCGCCACGTTGGTTTACATCCCTTTGATCCCGCGACTGGCGAAAGCGCCATGATGTAGGTCAACGCTTCAACAACCCAATCTTGCAGTTGCACCCAGGTAGAACAAGACTCCGCCAAGCGTACCTTTCTGCGCAGTCCGCGCTCATCCTCTATCCGCGCGAGGGTCTCTGTTTGAGCGGAGATAAAGCGGATTGGCAGTAGATCATGGATGTTTATTGAGGGCTGCCGGATGTCCGCTTCTGGCCGGCAGCGGAAGTCACCCGTGACTCCGGGCGACAGTTCCATGTAGCAGGAAATCTACAACTAGGGTGAGCGTCGACAAACGGCACTGCTGTCCAGGTAAGTCCGACCGCATCCAACCAATCAAGGGGTACAAATGGGGGTATTTTGAATGTGATACTTATTTTTATTGTATTTAAAACATATGGTTGTATCGACTATTTGGGTCAGATAAGCGTCGCGAATCTGGGTCAGAACACGGATGACGCGGAGCGACGGATGGATGGTTTGCTCGAGCGCCGCGACCAAGGGACGCCCGGTCAATTCCTGGAGAGCACTGCGCGCCTCGCCGAGGCCTTTGCGCGCGTAGGCCGTCCGGCACGCGGCCAAGCCCTACTCGCGGAGCAGCGAGCGCATACCCTGGGATATGCGCTGCGTGCAAAAAAAGACCCGCAGTACGCGTTCTGGATGACTTTACTGCGGAAGGCCAACCAAGCGGACCCAAGTCAGCGCTCTGAGCGAGTCCGCATGCTTGCGCGGCAGGCGATTGGCATGGCCTCGACGGAGGGAAGCGATGCGGCAGGCCGGATCGCACATGGCCTGATTCTTGAGGCTGCCATGGACAGCGCGCAACTTGGCTCGAGTGTGGGTGATGCGCTGCTCAAGGCAGGTCTGATCGAAATGCCTGAAATCGTGGACGCATTGATGGCGGGCATGATCCGGCGCGATCCACAGATCGTCCTTCCGTGCGTGAATACATGGCTTTCGCTTTGCCTGCCATTCCATCGGGCTGCCTACTATCGAGTATCCGAGGAGGCCAACTTCATTCACGAGGCAATTCAGACCGCGGGTTCTGAGATTCTGGACGATATCGGGAGATTGATGCTCGACAGTATCGCGGTTCACGCTCAGGTTGATGTTAGGCCAGAGCTCGTTGACGCATTGAAGGCCGCGCTTTCCCTGCGCGGCGCAGACGTGGCTACCGTCGAAGCGGCGAAAGTTCGTATTTCCGGCGACGCGCCGCTGCCAAGAAGTGGAGGCAACTCCCCTATGCGGTACGACGACGCGCTAGACATGCGGGGACTGGCGGATAGGTTGGACGCTGACGCTGCCTCGGGCGCCGTCAGCTTCGAAGCCGGATCGGCGTTTCGGCGGCTGGTGTCTGCCTCAGATTTCAACCTCGCACTGGAAGTATTTGATTGCCATCCAAAGGTTCAAGAGGACAATCGAGCCAGATTCTCTCTTGTCGACAGAGCCTTGGCGGAGGGGCAGCGAGAGGTCGCCATTCGTTTGACGAATGAATATCAGCCCGATGCCGACCGTAGTTTCAGTTGGTCGTGGATGATGGGTGGTGGGCGACAACGCTACTTCCGTGCCCGTCTGCAATTGGAAGGGGAGAGCGTCTACGAATTGGCTTATGCAAATCTGGCCTCGAGCTTGGCCGCCGGAGACGACGCCACCAATTCGTTACTTTGGGATCTCGATGACATCTGGCCACTTCTCGAGCCTGCTCCAAACTGGTCTGGCATGTGGGCGTCAGTACAAGACCAGCTGCCACACACTCGTGATTACGCTTTAGGCCGGGATGTCGACTATGAAGATGGATTGTCGGATTCAGCACTGATCGCAAAGCTTTTTCATAAGGTCATCTCGCTGCCCGTTTCGGAACTTCAGTGGCAAGCGGGGGGCGGGGCGCTGTCTCTCTCGGCTTCTGACCCGGCCGCCTTTGGGATCCTTATCAATTCTCTCCTGAGCGATTCGGGCGATTCGATCATCAAAGGGCTTCAACTGCTTCGGTCTACAGGCAACCCTGCGCTTCGGGAACAATTTGCCTCGCGAATTGGCGATCTGGCAAATGATGACGACTTTGGAGTGCGCGTTCTCGCGCGTAAGTTGGCCGAACGTTGGGGATTGGATCTCCACGTTGGACGCAGCGCACTACCGGTGTTTTATGGGTTTTCTCTTCCTCCGCTTGAGGTTACCGAACGCGATGAAACGCTTCGCGAACGACCTTTCGGTGCGCCTCTCGTATCGGACGCTGCGGCGTGGTGCGCACCTTTCACCGACTTGATCGAAAAGATCGCGTCAATCGCCGGGGTAACCGAGGATCACATTCGCCACCGAGTCCAGCAATGTATAGACGGCTGGGGCGGTGTCCAGGCGTTTGGTTCGGCAGGCGCTGCTGAGCTCAGAGGAACCCTTCAGAATCTGGGTTTGCAGCTGAAATACTTCGCCCCACATTTCGTTGGTGGTTTGCGTGCGTTGCGGCATGTGGCCGGCGAGTTGGACGGCGCCGGGCGAATCGACACCGATGAAGTCGATTCGCTGCTCGGTGACTTCGCGATTTCTCCGGAGTGGATGCGGAGTGCGATCGATCGAAGGCCGGAGTTTGTGGTCCGACCAGTGCTGCCGCGCGGCTTCAGCGCGGACGAAGAGACTTGGCTAGCCCAGGTGGAGGAAGACCTCACTGTCGCGGTAGGTGCCGAAACCATCTTGGCTGAGCTGACCCACTTCCAGGGGCGATCCAGTTTCACGGCCTACGAGTGGAGTCGGATGCGCCTTCTTGGGACGAAGCTTCCTCCCGGTCAAAACCCCGTGTCGCTATTCGAGCGCTTGCCCGACTCTGGTTTTCCGGTCCGTGCCGTTACTCGGCGGGGCCTTGCACCGCTGCCGCGCTTTGAGTTGACGCTCGATCCGGGCCTAGCCAATCGATTGAGGTGGCAGGCAGCGACGGACGGTACATCGCGATGGTTCGATGCAAATGGTCAATTGGTGGCGACTGCGTATTGTTGGAGAGACGGTGGTCCGGATGGACAAACGCACGGGGACTGCCTGTATGGCGAGGGTGCGGTGATTGCGCTGACCGAGATCGGCCGCACGCAGCTCGAAGGGCTCGTCGGCGCCCGCCGGGTCGAAACCGTGGCTCGGCGTGCTCGATCACATAACGCCCAGAACCAAGAGCGATTCGCTGCTTCGAGACCGCCCGACGATCCAGGACTACCTGAATAGTGCCGTTCGTCTTGTGCCGATATCTGAATCGCTTCCCCGCTAGCACTGAATGGTTGCATCGCCACCGGTCACATGCCTGTGATTCAACGCGGCTGGGAAGGCCGTGCTCATCTCCCCCGGCTGTTCTCGAAGGTCCGCTTCTGGCCGTCGGGCGTCATGCGACCCAAAGCGGACATACACCGCCTAGAGACAGTCGGGCGATACATAACCCGAGTTCCGTTTACACAGAAATCTACACACGCTCCTCCCTCGCATTCTGAACAAGCGGACTTGGTGTTTCCAGCGGATTGCGAATTGACATCCTGCAGCTAACGGCAGCATAGAGTCGGGATTCCCGGTTCGTGGCGTCGTGAGCTTTCATGGCGACGAAGTTGAGGGTGCGGGCTTGTGGCTTGCCTTTAAACATCGCAACTCAGGCTCCGGCCCAAGGCGACAGCCTTCTTGTCCTCGCCATGTGGATAGAGGGGCGGACAAGAAGGCTGCAGGTCAGTTGGGTCGTCCAATGGCACTTTCTGAGTTGAATCCTATTGCAAGGGGGGCTGCTTGCGGGCATCCCCGCGCAGCCGGCATCGGTGTTGCTGGCGGCGTGATCGGGGCGTTTGCTCTGCTCAGCAACGTCATCCTGGTGCCCCGCACCGGTATGGGCGCGCTCATTGGATTGGTTATCGCGGGGCAGCTGCTGTCTTCGTTGGCCATCGACCATTTCGCATTGATGGGATCTGCCCATCGTCCCGTTTCCCTCATCAAGCTTGCAGGCGCGCTGGTAATGCTGGTCGGAATTTTGATATCGCTTTTCGGCGATCGCTGGTCTCGGCTGGTTGCCTGACGTGTCTTCCTCACCGAGGGGAGAAGGGTCAGATGTTCTTTGGCACGTTTTTACTTCGTGCTGCCGAATAGGCTCATGTTTCAGGATGATCACGCCGTGTCCCTCGAGGACTCAACGACGCAGCCCGCGTATCACTTTCGCCAGCGTCTTGACTCCCGCTTCGAGCTCGGGAGGGGCGTGGGCAGCGAAGCCCATCAGAAAGCCCTGCGTAGGGGCGTCCGATTTGGATAACGTGGTTAGGCCGAGCAGGTCGATGCCTGCCCGATGTGCGGCGTCCACGGCGTCGGCTTCGGACAGGTCGCGGACGAAGACGCAGGGCATCTGCATGCCGCCAGCCGGCACGCGGGGCTCCATGAATTCGGACAGGCGTTGCTGGACCAGCTCTGCTAGCACGTCCCTTCGTTCTGCATACACTGTGCGCATGCTTCGCACATGGGCGCCGAAGTGGCCGCCCTCGATGAAGCGCGCGAGCGTGAGTTGGGGAATGGGGGCGCTGTGGCCATCGAGCAGAGTGCGCGCGGCGGTCATTGGCGCGATCAGTGGCGGTGGAAGCACCATGTAGCCGATGCGAAGACCGGGAAATAGTGATTTGGTGAAGGTGCCGATGTAGAGGGTGCGCTCGTATGGATCGAGCCCTTGTACGCAGGCAGTCGGTTTGCCTGCGTAATGAAACTCGCTGTCGTAGTCGTCCTCAATGATCCAGCTGTCGTGCGCCCTGGCCCATTCGATGATGGCCAAGCGCCGGTCCAGCGGCAGCGTCGCGCCGGTCGGGAACTGGTGCGAGGGCGTTAGGAACACAGCGCGTGCAGCGCCGCCGGGCTGCAGGCTGGCCTCGAGCAGGCGGTCGACCTGCAGTCCATGCGCGTCGACCGGAACAGGCACGCAATGCAACCCAGCGGCTTCGAAAGCTTTGCGTGCACCGTGGTAGCCGGGGTCCTCGATGAAGATCCGCTCTCCTGCATCGAGCAACAGAGTGGCGCACAGCGTTAGTGCCTGCTGGGAGCTGGTCAGTACCAGGACGCGATCGGGTGTGGCACGCGCGCCGCGTTCGAGGTTGACGTAGTCAGCAATGGCCTGTCGCAGTGGCACCATGCCCTGCGCCGGGCTGTGCAGCAGGGTCCGGGTGCCGTACTCCTTCAGGACCTGGCGTTCCAACCGTTTCCAGATTTGCAGGGGAAAGCTGCGCGTCTCCGGCACACCGGGAGCGAACGCGCGCGGCGCGAGGAAGTCGCGCACGCCGCCGCGCTGGACGAGCGCGCTGCCGCGCTGGCTCAGGCGCGGCGCCGTAGGGGTGGGTGGGGTGTGCCGTGCCCTACCCCGTCCGGGCCGGCGTTGCGTGTGTTCGGACACGAAGCTGCCGCTGCCTACGAGGCGTTCAATGAAGCCCTCGGCATGCAACTGGCCGTAGGCGGTCTCGATGGTGTCACGCGAGACGCCCAGCGATTTCGCCAGCGCACGCGACGCTGGCAGGGGCCGGCCGACATCGAGCATGCCATCGAGGATGAGCTGGCGTATGGCGCGTTGCACCCGCAGATGCAGCGGCAAGGCGCTTTGCGCAGGGTCGCCGATCGTGGCCTTCACCGATTCAAGTTGGGCATGTTTGAACAAATGGTCTGCTTTATAGGGTGAAAGTGGCGGGGGAAATCAGGCCATTGTCCGCCTATAAATGGGCACCGCAAGTCCACTGCCGCTGCAGGAGAAGCCCGTTACACATGGCCGATGCCCCCAAATCTGCGTCCCTTCACTGGAAGGACCTCCCTCACCCGGTCATCGCCGGGCTCATCTCCGTCATCGTCAACTATGGCGGCACCTTTATCCTGGTGTTCCAAGCCGCCAAGAGCGCGGGCCTAAGCCCGGAACTGACGGCCTCGTGGGTGTGGGCGGTCTCCATAGGAGTCGGTGTCACCGGCATCCTCCTGAGCTGGACGACCCGCGAGCCGATCATCACCGCTTGGTCGACGCCGGCTGCAGCATTTTTGGTCACCGCGCTGACCACGACCCCTTACGGGGAAGCGGTTGGCGCCTATCTGATCTCGGCGGCTGCCTTCGTGCTATTAGGCTTGTCCGGCTGGTTCGAGCGCGTGATTCGGCTGATTCCGCCGGGTGTGACCGCCGGACTGCTGGCCGGCATCCTGCTGCAATTCGGTATCGGTGCCTTTGCCGGCGTCAGCCTGGACCCGCTGCTGGCGGGGCTGTTGATCGTCGTCTATCTGGTACTCAAGCGCGTGTCGCCGCGTTATGCGGTGGTGGGTGTCCTGGTCTTGGGGTTGGCGTTCCTGTTGTTTCAGGATCGGGTCGATGTCGCTGAGCTGCGTCTGGCATTGGCCGCACCGGTGTTCACCGTGCCGGCGTTCTCCTTCAATACCCTGTTTAGCGTAGCGTTGCCGCTGTTCCTGATCACGCTGACCGGCCAGTACATGCCGGGCATGCTCGTACTGCGCAATGATGGTTTCAAGACCAGCGCCAGCCCCATCGTGGCGCTGACCGGATTGGGCTCGTTGCTGATGGCGCCGTTCGGCTCGCACGCGTTCAACATCGCGGCCATTACCGCGGCGATCTGCACCGGCCGCGAGGCACACGAACAGCCTTCCAGACGCTGGGTTGCCGGCGTGGCCGCCGGTGTGTTCTACATTTTGGTCGGTGTGTTCGGGGTGACACTGGCGACGCTCTTCATGGCGTTTCCGGCGACTTTCATCGCTACGCTCGCTGGTCTGGCGTTGCTGGGCACCATCGGGGGGAGCCTGGCCAGCGCGCTGGCCGACGCCAAGACCCGCGAAGCCGCTCTGATCACGTTCCTGGCTGCGGCCGCCAACATAAAGCTGCTGGGCATTGGCGGGGCGTTCTGGGGTCTGGTGATCGGGCTAGTGGCGTACGCGATCCTCAACGGCCGATCGTCGCAGGCCGTGCCAGCGGCCACGGCAATGCCTTTGAATGGGAGGCCACATTGATGCCGGCTACATACGTCACTACCACAGATCACGACCGGCACGGCCGCTATCCCGAAGCAACCAGCGTCGAGGATTTCCAGCGCAATTTGGCAGCCGTGCATGCGCGCATGGAGGCCGCTTGCCACCGGGCCGGACGCGATCCGGCGACGGTGCGCCTGCTGCCCGTCAGCAAAACCAAGCCCGAGGCCAGCCTGCGCCTGGCGTATGCCGCGGGTTGCCGGCTGCTGGGCGAGAACAAGGTGCAGGAAGCGCACCGCAAGTGGGAGGCGATGCAGGATCTGAGCGATCTGCAGTGGTCGGTCATCGGCCATCTGCAAACCAACAAAGCCAAGCAGGTGGCGCGGTTTGCCAGCGAGTTCCAGGCGCTCGACAGCCTGCGCGTCGCCGAGGCGCTGGAGCGGCGGCTGCAGATCGAGGGCCGTTCGCTGGATGTTTACGTGCAGGTCAACACCTCGGGCGAGGTGAGCAAGTACGGACTCGCGCCGGATGACGTGCCAGCCTTCCTCCAGGCGCTGCCTGCGTTCCCGGCGTTGCGTGTGCGCGGCCTTATGACCCTGGCGCTGTTTTCCAGTGAGGCCGAGCGCGTGCGCCGCTGCTTCGGCCTGCTAAGCGGGCTGCGCGACCGGTTGCGACAGGATATGCCTGCCGGCATTGCACTCGACGAACTGTCGATGGGCATGTCGGGTGACTTCGAGATCGCGATCGAGGAAGGGGCGACGGTGGTGCGCGTCGGGCAGGCGATCTTCGGTGCGCGCTTGTTGCCCGACCACTACTACTGGCCCGACGATGCGGGTGCTGAAATGGCGAACGCATGAAGAAGGTTGCGGTCATCCGCCATCTGGCATTCGAGAACCTACGCACGTGGGTGTCGCTGCTCGTCGCGCGCATCTACGCCGTGTCCTATTTGGAAGCAGGTAGCAAACGTGTCTGCGTTGACTGCCTTGTCCCGGTCAGTCTGCTGGTGGTCCTGCCTCCCCCAAAAATTACTCCACCCGATAGGACATTCCCATGTATGACGCCACTGTAGCCCTTTCCGATTTCGACCCCGAGCTGGCGCAGTCCATCCAAGATGAATTGCGCCGGCAGGAAGATCACGTCGAGCTAATTGCGTCTGAGAACTACGCCAGTCCGCTCGTGATGGCGGTCCAGAACTCGGTGCTCACCAATAAGTACGCAGAAGGTTACCCCGGCAAGCGCTACTACAGTGGCTGCGGCTTCGTAGATGTCGCCGAACGTCTAGCGATCGAACGTGTCAAGGCGTTGTTCAATTGCGACTACGCCAATGTCCAGCCGCATGCCGGCGCGCAGGCGAACGCAGCGGTGTTCCTGGCGCTGGCCCAGCCCGGCGACACCGTCATGGGCATGAACCTAGCGCAGGGCGGTCACCTGACGCACGGCAATCCGGCCAACTTCTCCGGCCGCCACTACAACATCGTGCCTTACGGACTCAACCCCGATACAGGTCTGATCGACTACGACGAGATGGCGCGCGTTGCGCATGCAACGCGGCCGAAGATGCTGATCGGCGGCTTCTCAGCATACTCGCGCCACAAGGACTGGGAGCGGATGCGGGCGATCGCCGACGAGGTGGGCGCGATCTTCTGGGTGGACATGGCGCATGTCGCCGGTCTGGTGGCTGCGGGCGAATACCCCGATCCGCTTCCGCATGCCCATGTCGTGACCAGCACGACCCACAAGACGCTGCGCGGCCCGCGTGGCGGCCTGATCCTAGCCAAGGGGCAGGGCAGTGATTTCTATAGAAAGCTCGACTCAGCCGTGTTCCCCGGCACCCAAGGGGGGCCGTTGATGCATGGCATCGCGGCCAAGGCGGTGGCGTTCAAGGAGGCGATGCGCCCCGAGTTCAAGACGTATCAACGCCAAGTGGTGGCCAATGCTCGCGCGATGGCAGGGGTTGTGCAGCAACGTGGTTACCCGATCGTCTCGGGTGGCACCGACAACCATCTGATGCTGATCGATCTGTCCGCCAAGCCGTACACCGGCAAGGACGCCGACGCTGCGCTGGCCGATGCGTACATCACCACTAACAAAAATTCCGTCCCCAATGACCCCCGCTCGCCGTTCGTAACCTCAGGGCTGCGCATCGGCACGCCGGCGGTGACAACACGCGGCTTCGGTGTGCCCGAATGCGAGCAACTGGCGGGCTGGCTGTGCGATGTGCTCGATGCGCTCGAGTTTGGCGACGAAGTACTGACAAGCACCCGTGACCAGGTGCGTACGAAGGTGGTGGCGCTGTGCAGGCGCCACCCGGTGTACAGCTGAACAGCTCAGCGCACCAAGGGGGCGCTGCGCGGCATCTTACGCCTTGCAGCGCCCTTCCTCTTACTTTCAGCAGCTCGTCGATGTTGTCTCTTCGATTGCTGTATCAGACCCTAGCGCTCGAGGCCTATCGCGCCTCCGCGCTCGCGAACAGCCCCTGGACAATAGTCCGTTAGGCAGGCCGCTGGTCGAGTTGGTCTATCTGCGCATGTCAAAGATCAACGGCTGCGCGTTCTGTCTCGGGATCAACGCCGTGGTTCTGCGGGCAGGCGGCATTCGGACCATGTGATCTGGCTGCTGACTAAAAGGTAGTCTGCTGCTGAAGTTCCAGCTGCTTGGCCGCACTGGAACTGAGGGTTGCGCGTTCCTTATTCAAATACTCATGAATCATTCTGAGGCGCGATATTTTGCTTTCAATATCCGCCATCTTCTTGGAGATGATGGCCACGCCTGCAGCGCAATCGATCGCCTTGCTTCGGCGAGCACCTAGAATTTCGCCTATTTCACCAAGCGAAAATCCCATGCTCTGCGCATGCTGGATGAACTCCACATCCTGGAGTGTTTGTGCTGTGTAAACACGGTAGTTGTTGGTACGCCGTGACGTTGAGATCAGGCCGATCTTTTCGTAGTAGCGCAGGGTATGGCGACTAGCGCCACTACGGATCTCGAGTTCGCCGATTCTCATGAAGAAGCTCTTGACTGTAGAGTTAGGTCTACAGTTTACACTCGATTTTTCACCTACCAAGGAATATGGAAGTGGGCGTCGAGTGCTTTGTTACGGGAGGGACCGGCTTCATCGGGCAGCATCTAGTGGCATGCCTGAGTTCGAAGGGGCATACGGTTCGGGTGCTGATGCGTCGCCCGGAGCGCCTGGCAGCGTTGCGCGAGCAAGTCGACCAACTGGGAGGGGTTGCAACAAAAGTCTTTGCCGTAGCCGGTGACCTTGCTGAAGAGAGCGTTGGGCTGAGCCATGCGGATCGGGAGGTGGTAAGGCAATCCAGGGTTGTATTCCATCTGGGCGCCAATTTCGCTTGGGGGCTCTCAATGGAGCAAGCCCGTGCGGTCAACGTTGAAGGTTCGAGGCGCGTGGCTTTATTGGCCGCGGAGCAAGATAGCCGATTGGTAATGTTCGGCGGTTACATGCTGAAAAACGATGAGCACCTTCAACGCATCGGGATCGACATTGCCCATCCAGAGCTGACCAACTGGTCGGCCGTCTATCGTCGTGTGGGTGCTTACGAAGGGAGCAAGCTGGAGGCGCATTTCTCAACCTTGGGAGTGATGTCAGCTACGGGAGGGGAGATGGCCGTTGTCCACCCGGCCACCGTTTGCGGCCACAGTCGCACCGGGCATATTCTCGACGGCCAGCCGCTGGTCGAATTGATACGCAATCTTGTGCAGGGCAAGCTGACGGCTGTCCCCGGCACTGCCAACCATTGGCTGCCGCTGGTCACCGTGGACGATCTGGTTGAGCTGGCGGCTGCATGCGCGTTTGATCCTGGCATGGGTGGAAAGGAGCTGCTGGCGCTTGATGGCCAAAGCCCTGGCTTGCGAGAACTTCTGACGGTGGTGGCAAAGCCGCTTGGCGCTAAACCGCCAAAGCACCACGTCCCTCTTTGGCTGTTGAAACTCCTGCTGAGTATTCGTCCCGTTGCGCGCTATGGAGTTCCCAGGATTTCCTAGACAGAGCTAGCCTCTGTTGGGGGCGGCATTGGGAGACAGTCATGTCTGCAGGCAAGATCACCAGCAAGACCCGGCAAGCCTACAAATTC